>NZ_WWIA01000747.1 GCF_009870065.1 Streptomyces sp. SID5785
AGGCGCGGCTCTCGGGCACGAGGAGGCTGGTGCCGGGTCCGGAGCCGGGCAGGGTCCAGCGGGCGTAGCGCCCGGCGGCGCCGCCGCGCCGCTGCCAGCCGTGCCGGCCGAGGAGGGCGCCGAGCACGGCGGGGTCGACGCGGCCGGGCTCGGGTCCGGCGAGGTCGACGGGGTGGGCGCGGGCGGCGTCGAGGAACCGGACGGACTCGTCGGTCGGTCGGTGCTGCATGGCGTGGCTCCCTTCGGGGCCCGTCGGTGTGCCGCGGCCGCCGGTCAGGGCCGGCCGCCCCGGCCGACGCGGGTCATGATCTCGCACAGGGCACGGTCGTCGAAGATCCGTGCGGTCGGGACGCGCACGGTGGTGCGGCGCCGGCCGGTGACGGGGTGTCCGGCGAGGTTGGTCCAGTAGCAGCAGTGCCGCAGGTCGAGCCGGTCGTGACCGGCGCGCAGCCAGTCGTCCTGGGAGCGCGGCACGAGCATGACCACGAGGATCTTGTGCACGGACACGGGGGTCCGGGCGAGCTTGACCAGGTGGGCGTTGTCGAGGGTGAAGGAGAACGCGGGGCCCGGTGGGTGCGGCGGGATCTGGTACGTCGCTTTCAACTGGACCTTGATGGTGACCTCGTCGTCCACGGTGTGCCCGGGGGCGCTGTGGCTGACGTGCCAGTCGATGCCGTTGTCGGGAAAGGGCTGCGAGAGCGAGCAACCGGCGGCCGCCGCCACGGCGTGGAGATAGCCCACCTGCAGGGTCTCCATGCAGGCGGTGGTGGCGAGTGAGCCGCGCGGCGGTGCGTTCCGCTCGGGCAGCAGCCCGCCCTGTTCGGGCTGCGCGAGCGCCATGGTCCAACTGACCTTCCGGGAAAGGGGAGATCCCTCGGGGGGATCGGGACGGTTCGGGGGATCGTTCGGGTACGGGCCGTCGGCACGCCGCTGAACTGCCGTGACTCGTATCTGTGTTGTCACCGTTCGGCGTACGACGCAAACGGTCCGGGTATCACCGAAGCGGGCGGGACGAGACGTCGGACGAGGCGTCATCTGCCAGGTGTGAACGAGGAGTTGCATCGACATGACGTGCTGGTACGAGGGGCCTTTGGCGGCGTTCGACACCGAGACGACGGGTGTGGACGTGGAGACCGACCGGATCGTGTCCGCGGCGGTCGTGGTGCAGGACGCGCCGGGCACGCGGCCGCGGGTGACGCGCTGGCTGGTGAATCCCGGGGTGCCGGTGCCGCCCGGCGCGACGGAGGTGCACGGCCTGACGGACGACCATCTGCGGCGCAACGGCCGCTGGCCCGCCCCCGTGATGGAGGAGATGGGCCGGGAGCTGGCGGAGCAGGCTGCGGCGGGCCGGCCGCTGGTGGTGATGAACGCTCCGTTCGATCTGACGCTCCTGGACCGTGAGTTGCACCGGCACCGGGCGTCGTCACTGGCGCGCTATCTGGACACGGCGCCGCTGTGCGTCCTCGACCCGCGCGTCCTGGACAAGCATCTGGACCGCTACCGCAAGGGGCGCAGGACCCTGACGGACCTGTGCGCGCACTACGAGGTGGAGCTGGCGGAGGCGCACGACGCGGCGGCGGACGCGCAGGCGGCGCTGGACGTGGTCCGCGCGGTGGGCCGCCGCTTCGCGACGCGTCTGGAGCGCCTGTCCCCCGCGGAGCTGCACACGCTCCAGGCGGTGTGGCACGCGGCGCAGGCCCGCGGTCTGCAGGCCTGGTTCGCGCGGAGCGGGACCCCGGAGACGGTGGACCCGGCGTGGCCGCTGCGCCCGGAACTCCCGGCGGCGGCCTGATCGTTCCCCCGCCGGGGGCCCCGAAGGCAGAAACGAAAAACCGGCCCGCCTGTACGGCGGACCGGTTCTTCTCCGGGTGGGCGATACTGGGTTCGAACCAGTGACCTCTTCGGTGTGAACGAAGCGCTCTCCCACTGAGCTAATCGCCCGGGAACGGGTTGAACCATACAGGCCCCGGCGGGGTGTGTTCAAACCGGTCCGAGCAGTGCGGCCAGGCCGCGCCGCCCGCCGCGCATCATCCACGCGTGGTTGGCGCGGAAGACGGGCCGGCCGGGCAGAGCGAGCCGCCGCATCAGGGGCCGCCGCACGTCGACCTCCTGCTCGTAGCGGGCCCGGGTACCGCCGCCCCGTGCGCTCAGCGTCCAGCGGGCCCAGCCCTCCAAGTCGCCGCTCATACCGATCTCGAGGACGCCCGCGGCGGGGTCGCGACGCCGCTCGCGGGCGGTGACGGTCAGCTCGTAGGGGAGGAAGGACCGGAAGACGGCGAGGCCGCTGGTCGCGTCGAGCGGGGTGACGGAGCGGACCTGCGGCCACCAGCCCGGATACTCCTCGGCCCGTTCGAGGGCCGCGAAGACGGCGGCGGGGGGTGCGGGCAGGTCCCAGACGCTGTGGAAGCGGTAGTGGCTCCAGTCGTGGCGCGGCATGGTCCGAGTCTGCCCGGACCGGGGGTGGGTGACGCCGATCTGACCGGTGGTCAGCCGCGCGTCGCGGGAACTTCCGCGCGGTCAGTTTCCGGCGGTGGCACGCGGATCGGGATCTCCGTAGGACCTCGCTTGTCGTACTTGCGCAGAAATGTGACGGCCTTTTGGAAAACGCGGGCCGGATTTCTGCCGGATTACGCGGGAGAATTCAGACATGATCCCGAACGGAAAGCGAGAAGATCGCTCGACGGTGGCGGCACGGACGGGAGCGGGAACGGAACTCGGGTGCGGAACTGGGGTGTGGAACTCGGGCGCGGTACTCGGGCGCGGAAACGCCGAAGGCCCCGGAGACTCGATGTCTCCGGGGCCTTCGGTCCGGGTGGGCGATACTGGGTTCGAACCAGTGACCTCTTCGGTGTGAACGAAGCGCTCTCCCACTGAGCTAATCGCCCGGGCGCAGGAAGAACATTACCCCATGTCAGGGGGTGCCTGGGACCACCCTGCGCCGCTGTGGGTCACTCCTTGATGTTCCACGGCATCTCGAGTCCGAACTTCCACACGTAGATGCCGACGAGCACCGCGATGATCACCAGGCCGACGGTCGTGAGGATGATGTTCCGCCGCCGCACGCGGGGGTCGAGGGCGCGCTGGGCGGCCTCGGTGACCTTGCGTTTCGTCCAGCGCAGGACGAGCTGGGCCCAGACGAACTCGGTCGCCCAGATCGCCATGCCGCCGAAGATCACGAGCCAGCCGGGTCCGGGCAGCGGCAGCATGACGATGCCGGCGACGACCACGGCGAGGCCGACGACGAAGACGCCCACCTGCCAGCTCAGGTGCAGTGCCCTGCGCGCCTGGACGAACTCGGGCGCGCGCGAGCCGAGCGGCTTGGCGTCCTCCTCCGACGTGGGCGCCGCCGTCGATCCGGGCGGCTCGGACGCGCCGGGCGTCCCGGACGGCTGTGCGGACTCGGGCTGGTGCGCCCCGGCTTCGGCGGCCCGCTCGGCCGCCTCGTCACTCCCCGTATTCATGGGTTCAAACCTACCCGACCGGATCTCGTCACCGGAATGGCTGTTCCCGTCCAAGAAAGACTCGGCCGTACGAGCTACCTAAAGACTCCCAAAACACTCAGAGGGGTTTACAACGGCACCGTAGGTGGCATGTCGATTTCGCCGACGTGCGAATCCCCGAGCGCACACTGAGCGAAAGGCCCTGGCGCTTATGAACACCACGGTCAGCTGCGAGCTGCACCTGCGCCTCGTTGTGTCGAGCGAGTCCTCACTGCCTGTACCCGCAGGACTGCGGTATGACACGGCCGATCCGTATGCCGTGCACGCCACCTTCCACACCGGAGCCGAGGAGACGGTCGAGTGGGTGTTCGCCCGCGACCTCCTCGCCGAAGGCCTCCACCGGCCGACCGGCACCGGAGACGTCCGAGTCTGGCCGTCCCGCAGCCACGGTCAGGGCGTCGTCTGCATCGCCCTGAGCTCCCCGGAGGGCGAGGCTCTGCTCGAGGCCCCGGCGCGGGCCCTGGAGTCGTTCCTCAAGCGGACGGACGCCGCCGTGCCACCCGGCACGGAGCATCGTCATTTCGATCTCGACCAGGAGCTGTCGCACATCCTCGCGGAGAGCTGAACGACCGCAGGCGAGGGCCCGCGCCGTCGCAGACCGGCGTGAGCGGTGCGAGAGCGTGCCGTGGCGTCCGACTCGGGGAGACGCCAGGGCAAGGACAACCGCATACGGCAGACAGCGGCGCCGTCGCCGTGGGGCTTTCCCACGGCGGCGGCGCCGGTGCGTTCCGCGGACCTTCTCGTGACCTTCAGGCGCTAGGCTCTGCCCGCATCGGCGGGCGCAGGCCCGATCCCCAGGCCAGGGAGCGAATCGTGCTGATCACCCACGACACCCGGTGCGCGCTGGACGCCGTGGTCGCTCTGGTGAACACCGCACCGGACCGCGTGCGGGACGGCGACGGGGCGGAGGACGGGCTGGCGACGGTGGCGGCGCTGACCGATTTCGTAGGAAAGAACGACATCAGCGATGTGGGGGTGCTCGCGGAGCGTGACCTGGTCGCGGTGCGTGCGGTGCGTGACCGTTTCGCCGAGGTGTTCGCCGCGCCGGACCCGCACGCCGCGGCGTCGTTGATCAACGAGCTGGTGGCCGCGGCGGGCACCACGCCCCGGCTCACGGACCACGACGGCTACGACTGGCACGTGCACTACTTCGCGCCGGGTGCGTCCGTCGCGGACCATCTCGCGGCCGACTGCGGGATGGCGCTAGCGTTCTTCGTGGTGGCCGGGGAGCAGGAGCGGCTGCGGCGGTGCGAGGCGCCGGACTGCGGGCACGCGTTCGTGGACCTGTCGCGCAACCGCTCGCGCCGCTACTGCGACAGCCGTACGTGCGGGAACCGGCTGCACGTCGCCGCGTACCGGGCCCGCCGCAAGGAGGCCGCGGGCTGAGCCGGGCGGGCCGGGCGGGCCCGGCGTCAGAGCAGCAGCAGGTCGTGCAGGGCCGCCATGAGCAGCAGTCCCCCGATGACCCCGAGGAAGATCATCAGCGGTGGCTGGGAGAGCGCGAAGAGGCAGCCGCGCTGCCGTTCGGGCTTATGGGGGGCCGGGGGCGGCAGGGCCGCCGGGCTCTTCTCTGCGGCCGGCTGGTCGTCCAGCCGTGGTGTGTCCAGCATCTCGCGGTGATGATGACGCAGAGCGTGCTGCCGCCGGGGGCAACACGCGCGATCACGGGGGCAGTTCGCCGGATCACGTGACCGGCGCGGGACGTGCGCACGAAAACCCACGAAATCGCGGTCGGCTCTCGCACGCACGCACGCCCTCACACACGCACGCCCGCCCTCACACACGCACGGCCGCACACACCCACGCACGCTCTCGCGACCGCGCGACCGGCCGCGATCCGTGGGCGGTGCCCGTGGGGAGTCGTTCAGATCCCGTGCTTCTTGAGGATCGCCTCGATGTCGCTGAAGTCGTCGGCGCCGCCCGAGGCGGGCTTCGGCTGCTGCTGGGGCTGGGCGGCCTGCTGGGGGCGCGCGGTCCGGCCGAGCGAGGGCGCGGACGCGGCGGGGGCCACGGCCTCGCGCTGGGCGGCCTTCGCCGCCTTGCGCTCCTTGCGGGTGCCGCCGGAGCGCCGCTCGACGGCGCGGGTGCCCATGAACATCAGCCACGCCGCGCCGAGCACTCCGAAGCCGGCCCAGGCGGTGGGACTGAACGCGGTGTCCACGACCCACTCGACGGCGCCGGTCATCACCAGGCCCAGCGGGACCAGGGAGTAGGCGGCGAGGCGGGCGGCGGTGAGGAACCGCTTCCGGTACGCGGTGACCGCGGCGATGCCCAGGCCCGCCACGGACACGGCGGAGCAGACGGTCTCGGCAATCATCCGGTCCTCCAGGGCTCGGGCGTACTGACTCGGGGCGTACTGCCGCGCATCGGGGCGCTTCGCCCCTTCCATCCTGCACCGTGGAGGGGGCTCGGGGCCACGGCCCGGGCAGACCTCCGGGACATCTCGGGGTCGCTCTCCTCCCCAGGTCCAGGTTGGGGCCCCGTGGCCGGGCCTGGGAGACTGACGGCATGAACGCCCCGATTCCCACCCTCGACGTGTGGTGCGAGCTCCAGTGTCCCGACTGCCGTGCGGCTCTCACCGACGTCCAGGCGCTGCGCGAGCGCTACGGCGACCGGCTCGACGTGCGGCTGCGCCACTTCCCGCTGGAGAAGCACAAGCATTCCTTCGCGGGGGCCCAGGCCGCCGAGGAGGCCTTCGAGCAGGGGCGGGGCTGGCCGTACGTGGCGGCGGTGCTCGGCCGGGTGGCGGAGTTCGAGCGGCGGGGCGAGGAGTTCCTCGTCGAGGTGGCGGGTGAACTGGGGCTGGACGCCGAGGAGTTCGACACCGCGCTGATCGACGGCCGGCACATCCTGATCGTCGACGCCGACCAGGCGGAGGGCAAGGCGATCGGCGTGACGGGCACGCCGACGTACGTCATCGGCGGTGAGCGCCTCGACGGCGGTACGAGCCAGGAGGGGCTGCGGGCGCGGATCGAGGAGATCGCGGACCGGCTGCTCGCGGGGCAGGACTGAGGTCCGGTTCACTGCAGCTGTTTGTGGAAGTGGTACGCGGTCGCCCGGTAGTGCAGCGACTCGTACAGGCGCAGGGCCGGGGTGTTGCCCGCGAAGACGTTGAGTCCGATGCGGGTCGCTCCGGCGGCGCGGGCCTCCGCCTCGGCGAGGAGCATCAGGGACCGTCCGTGGCCCGCGCCGCGCCGGTCGGCCGCCACCTCGACGTCGTAGACGAACGCGGCGGTGTCCTGCTGGGCCACCCACAGGGTGCCGACGCGCTCGCCCTCGTGCTCGAGGACGGCGATGCGCATGCCGGGGGTGCCGAGGCCTTCGGGAAGCAGGGCGGCGTGGTCGCGCTCGGACTTGCGACGGGCCTCGTCGGCGGGGACGCCGCGGTCGATCCAGGTCTGGGTGTACGTGTCCTTGCCGTGGGCCAGCCAGGGTCCGTACTCGGTGTCGCTCATGGGCCGTCCCGTGCTGCCGGCGGGGAGGTCCGGCGGGTCGGCGGGCAGCGGTTTCTCCATGGTGCGGCTGCGCTCGAGGTAGCCGAGGGCGCTCGCGAGGCGCAGCAGGCCGTCCTGGTCCGCGGGCACGGAGGCCTCGAC
>NZ_WWIA01000748.1 GCF_009870065.1 Streptomyces sp. SID5785
TAGCGACGCGGCGAACGGCGCGGTCGCCCCGTACACCACCATGTTCACGAGCGACCCGAGTCCGATCGCCGAGCGGGACCAGCCCAGCTCCTCGTGCAGGGGCCCGACGAGCAGCCCGGCCAGCGTGCTGAAGGAACCGGCGACGACGATCGCGAGCGCGGCCCCGGCCGCGACGGTCCACCGGCCGTCGCGGCGCGGGCGGGACGACCGGGACGCTCGGGAGGCTCGGGACTCTCGGGGCGAGGCGGCGGCTGTCGCGGCGCGGCTGTGGGTCTCCATACCCACGACTCTGCGCCGGGCCCGTACCCGCCCACGACTGGCCGGATGGCCACGACCTGAAAGAATTCGGCCATGCATCCGGCCATGGGTCCAGTGACGGGAAAACCGCGGGACGAGCACGGTCCTCCGGGCCGGACGGAGCGGTCCGCCGCCCCGGCCGCGTCCGTGGCCGTCCTGGTCCGGGACGGTGTGCTGCCGATGGAACTCGGCCTGGTGCACCAGCTGTTCGGTTCCGCCCGTGACCCGGTGACCGGCGAGCGCCTCTACGAGGTCACGACGTGCGCGCCGCGGCCCGGCCGGATCCGGACCGACGCCGACTTCCCGATCCACACCGAGCACGGCCTGGAGGCGGTGGCGGCGGCCGACACGGTCCTCGTCCCCGCGTCGCACGAGGTGGACGAGCTGCTCACGCCGGACACCGGCCCCGGACCGGCGCTCCGGGAAGCCCTGACCGCGGCGCGGGAGCGGGGGCGGGTCGCGTCCATCTGCACGGGGGCGTTCGTGCTGGCGGCGGCCGGGCTGCTCGACGGGCGCCGGGCGACCACGCACTGGCTCTCGGCGGACCGGTTCGCCCGGACGTTCCCGCAGGTCACCGTCGACGCGGATGTGCTCTACGTGGACGAGGGGCCGGTCCTCACCTCGGCGGGCGAGGCGGCCGGTATCGACCTGTGCCTGCACATGATCCGCACGGACCACGGGGCGGGGGTCGCCGCCGACGTCGCCCGCCGCACGGTGGTGCCGCCGCACCGGGAGGGCGGGCAGGCCCAGTACATCCGGCGGCCCGTCGAGGCCCCGGACCTCGCCTCGACGTCCGGCTCGCGCGCCTGGGCGCTACGGCACCTCGGCGAACCGCTCACCCTCGCCCGGCTCGCGGCGCGGGACGCGATGTCCGTCCGTACGTACAGCCGGCGCTTCCGGGAGGAGACCGGGCTGACCCCGATAACGTGGCTCAACCGGCAACGGGTCGACCGGGCGCGGCAGTTGCTGGAGCGGACCGAGCACACGGTGGACCGGGTCGCGGCGGAGGTCGGGTTCGGGACGGGGGCGTCGTTGCGGCAGCACTTCCAGTCGGTGCTCGGGGTGGCGCCGGGGGCCTACCGCACGACGTTCCGGCCCCGGGGCCAGGGAGGGGGCGGCCGGCCCCGGAGCTGACAGGCCGGGGCCCGGCGATCCCGGGGCGATCTGGTGGGCCCGCGCCTCCGCT
>NZ_WWIA01000079.1 GCF_009870065.1 Streptomyces sp. SID5785
GCGCCGAAGGACGGCGGCGCGGCGGCCTGGGCGGGCGGCGCGAAGCCGGGGTTCGCCGCCTGCTGCGGCGCGGCGGCAGGCTCCTCCTCGGCGACCTCGCCGCCGAAGTTCTTCAGGAGCGCTTCCAGGCCACCGTCGAAGCCCTGGCCCACGGCGGCGAACCGCCACACGTCCTTGAGATAGAAGTCGCCCAGCATGACGGCGCGCTCGGTCGAGAACTCGCCACCGTTGAACGAGTACCGCGCGACTTCCTCGCCACCGGCGACGATGCGGATGTACCCGGGCGCGACCTGGGACATCTGGCCGGCGCCGTCGATGGTCGCCGTGAACGACAGCTTCTGGATCTGTGCGGGGATCCGGTCGAGCGTGACGCGGAAGGACTCCGTGTCACCGGCCTGGGCACCCAGCAGCTGGACGGACTCCTCGGGCGTCTTCGGCTGGTTGAAGAAGACGAAGTACCGGTCGTCGGAGAGGCGCTCGGCCGCGTCGAGGCCGAAGCAGCTGATGTCGAAGGTCAGTCCGGGACCGGTGATCTGCACGCCGACGTACAGGTCCGTGCCCGCTGTGAGGTCACTGATCTTGGCCTTGTGGCCGCGTTGGAATTCCCTGGCCATGCGTAACGACCGTCCCCCATCCCGATGGTGATTGCGTCGCGCCAGGCTAACGGCAAACGTCCGGGCCTGAGGATGTCGGTACAGCCCTGGTACAGAACCGTCCTCAAAACCGGGTCACTCGTCGCGGGCGCCCGGCAGCTGGGGCAGCCGGTCCGCCGCGACCACCCCTTCGAGGTATCCGCGCGCCCGCTCGGTGCGCGGGTACGCCTCGAGAAGGCTCCAGAAACGGGGCCCGTGCCCGGGCACGAGGAGGTGGGCGAGCTCGTGGACGAGGACGTAGTCGACGACGTACTCGGGCATGCCCTGGAGCCGGTGGGAGAGCCGGATGCTGCCCTCGGCGGGGGTGCAGGAACCCCAGCGGGTGTTCTGGTTGGTGACCCAGCGCACGGACGCGGGGCGTGCCCGGCCGTCGAGATAGAGCGTGGACAGCCGCTCGGCGCGCGCGGCGAGCTCGGCGTCGCCGAGGACCCGTTTGCTCTCCTGCGCCGCGAGCTTGTCGAGCATCACCCCGACCCAGCGCTTCTCCTCGGCCTCGGACATCCGGGCGGGGATGAGGACCACCGTGCGGTCGCCCTCCCGGTACGCGGAGACGGTCCGACGGCGCCGGGAGCTTCTGCGGACCTCGACCGCGCTCGTCTGGTGACCGCCTGAGGGCGGGCTGGTCGTGCTGCTGCGCTGCGTGTTCGTGGCACGGTGCAGGGGGTCGACGGGCACGCCCCGACGTTACCCGCTGAGCAGGCTGGAAGTCCCGCCTCCGGAACCCTTCGGTGTGCTGCCCGGGCCCGCATCGCGCGATTAGTACGACTATCACCCCCAGCCTGTGGACAACTTTCCGCACGCGCTCGGCCGAGCGGGCAGGCTGTCGGTCGAGGGCACCGACGGCACGCTGTGAGCGAGCCGGCACGGACGGCACACGGGGACGGCACACGGAGAGCACGGGGGACGGCGATGCATCCGATTCTGAAGCCGGCGCTGCGGCGCGGCTGGCGCGATCTGAACACGGTGCAGTTCGGCATGACGCCGGCGCACGCGGTGGTCCTGGGTCCGGTCGACACGGCCACGGGCAGCTTCCTGACCCTGCTGGACGGCACGCGCGGAGTGCCGCTGCTGCGTGAGGAGGCCCGCCGTATGGATCTGCCCGACGGACACGTGGACGCACTCCTGGACCGGCTCTGCGACGCCGGGCTGCTGGACGACGCGACGGGCGGCGGGCCTGCCGTCGAGGCCCTGCGCCGGCAGCGCGGGGTCCACGACCGGCTCCGGCCCGATCATGCCGCGCTGACGGTGACCACGGCCGACCCTGCCGAGGGGGCCCGGCGGCTGGCCGCACGGCGCTCGTCGCGGGTGCAGGTCAGAGGGGCGGGCAGGGTGGGCGCCCTGGTCGCGTCGGTCCTGTCCGCGGCCGGTGTGGGGCAGGTCGACGTGCGCGACGGCGGCCGGGTCGAGCCGTGGGACGTCGCACCCGGTGGGCAGCCGGTCGAGGCGGTGGGCGAGCGGCGCGACGCGGCGGCGCGGCGCGCGGTCCGGTCGGTGGCCCCGGACCGTCCCCCGGCCCCCGACCGGCGCCGCTCGGGCCCGGCCGTCGAGCGGGAGGACGGCGCGGGCGAGCCACGTGTCTTCTCGCTGGTGGTGATCGCCCCGCGGGACGGACTGTCCGTCCACTCCCCCGATCCGGCCTCGGCCGAGGATCTGGTGGCGGCGGGCATCCCGCATCTGTACGCGGGTGTGGCCGAGGCCACGGGGACGGTCGGCCCGCTGGTGCTGCCCGGCGGCACGGGCTGCGCACAGTGCCTGCTCCTCGATCGCACGGACCGCGATCCGACCTGGCCGCGGCTTCTGGCACAGTGGCGCTCGGGCCGGGCGGGGCGTCAGGTGCAGGCGTGCGACGTGGGGCTCGCCACGGCCGTCGCAGGGCTTGCCGCCGCGCACGGACTGGCTTTTCTGGACGGGGAGTTGCCGTCGAGCACCGGGGCGCGCTGGGAGGCCTCGGCACCGGGACTCGACTGGCACGCGAGGCCGGTGTGGCCGCATCCGGAGTGCCCGTGCGGTGCGGGTGAGGGAGGTAACGGGCAGGAGGTATCCGTCGGCGAGGGGCCGCACGACACAATGGCGGAGTAAGCATCGGATGACGGCGTCACGACGTCTGGGCATGCGCGGCACGGCTGTCCGGCACTTGGAGGGGTGTATGTCTGATCTTCCCCGGAAGGCGGTTACCCGTACCGCCAAGCTGGCCGCGCTGCCCCTCGGCTTCGCCGGGCGCGCGACCTGGGGCATCGGCAAGCGGATCGGCGGGAAGTCCGCCGAGCTCGTCGGCCGCGAGCTGCAGCAGCGCACGGCCGAGCAGCTCTTCAAGGTCCTGGGCGAGCTGAAGGGCGGGGCCATGAAGTTCGGCCAGGCCCTGTCGGTCTTCGAGTCGGCGCTCCCGGAGGAGGTCGCGGGGCCCTACCGGGCCGCGCTGACCAAGCTCCAGGAGGCGGCGCCGCCGATGCCGACCCGGACGGTGCACGGGGTGCTGGAGGAGCGGCTCGGCGAGCAGTGGCGTGAGCTGTTCCGCGAGTTCGAGGACAAGCCGTCGGCCGCCGCGTCGATCGGCCAGGTGCACCGCGCGGTGTGGCACGACGGCCGCGAGGTCGCCGTGAAGGTTCAGTACCCCGGCGCCGGTGAGGCCCTGCTGTCCGACCTGAACCAACTGGGCCGTTTCGCCCGCCTGTTGGGCCCCCTCATCCCGGGCATGGACATCAAGCCGCTCATCGCCGAGCTGCGCGACCGTGTGTCGGAGGAGCTGGACTACGCGCTGGAGGCGCAGGCCCAGCAGGCGCACGCCGACGAGTTCGCCGGTGACCCCGATGTCGTCGTGCCGCAGGTGGTGCACCAGTGCGAGCAGGTCCTGGTGACGGAGTGGATCGAGGGGACGCCGCTCGCCGAGGTCATCAGCGACGGCGACCAGGAGCAGCGGGACCGCGCGGGGCAGCTGCTGGCCCGCTTCCTCTTCTCCGGCCCGGCCCGTACGGGGCTGCTGCACGCGGACCCGCACCCGGGGAACTTCCGGCTGCTGCCCGACGAGGAGCGTGGCTGGCGGCTGGGCGTCCTGGACTTCGGCACGGTGGACCGGCTGCCCGGAGGCCTGCCGGAGCCGATCGGGCACTCGCTGCGGATGACGCTGGCGGGCGATGCCGTCGGGGTCTACGAGATGCTCCGCGAGGAGGGTTTCGTCAAGGACTCGATCGAGCTGGAGCCGGACGCGGTCCTCGACTATCTGCTGCCGATCATCGAGCCGGCGCAGGTCGACGCGTTCACCTTCACCCGCGCCTGGCTGCGCACCCAGGCGGCCCGTATCGCGGACATCCGCTCCCCCGCCCACCAGCTGGGCAAGCAGCTCAACCTGCCGCCCTCCTACCTGCTGATCCATCGCGTGACGCTGAGCACGATCGGCGTGTTGTGCCAGCTCGGCGCGACCGTGCGCCTGCGGGACGAACTGGAGGCCTGGGTGCCGGGCTTCCTCGACGAGGAGGTCGCGGCGGCCGCGTCCGAGGTCGAGCCGGCCGCCGAGGCCTGAGGCGACGGCCCCGGCCCGGGCCCTGATCGGCCCGGGCCGGGGCCCGTCACCACCAGTCGGAGTCGAGGCGCCCCTCGATGGCCCGGATGTTCTCCCGGGAGCAGGTGTCGCAGAAAGTGCGCCGCACTCCGCCCTCGACCGAACTCGTCCAGGTCAGCGGCGTCTCCGCCGCCGTGGTGCCACATCGGGCGCACACCGCGGCGCGCTCGTCGGATCGCTCGTCGGGTCGCTGCGTGGAGCCCTCACCGGGAAGAGACGTCACCCGCCGACGATAACGCCGCAGGCTGATCATCGGTGTGCACCACGCACCGCGGGGCCGGTCCTGGCGGACCGGCCCCACGGTGACAGCCGCTCACTGCGACGGCTGTGTGGTGTCGTTGTCACGGCCGTGACGGCGGCGCGCTGTCACTGCGCGCCGGCCGCCGTCATCGCCCGACGGTGTTCTCTGTCACGTCGTTCTCTGCCGTGTCGTTCTCTGTCGTGTCGCTCTTACTGCATGACGGCCATCGCGAGCGCGCGGCGTGCACGCCGCGACGCGCGCTCGGCGCGCCGCTGCATGCGACGGGCGATCACCAGGCGCATGGCCTGGCGCTGCTCGTCCGCCTCGCTCAGGCGCTCGTGCATATGCGCACGCGCCATGGCTTCTGGGATGAGTTGCATCTGGTGGGTCCTGTTCTGACGCGAGTCGGTCGCGCCGGGCGTGGTGAGGTCTGGGATCGCGGAGCCGACGGGCTCGCTCGTGGACGGCTTCATCGGGGCCTGCTTCTGGGGGTCGTGCGTCAGGGGGCGGTCGATCGTTCCTCGGGTGTTCATGCCGCGACCGGGTTCTTGCGCGGACGTCCACGCGGCCGCTTGCGGGCCACGACGACACCCTGGACGAAGAGCTCGCCACCCCAGACGCCCCACGGCTCACGACGCTCCTTGGCGCCGGCGAGGCAGGCCTCGACCAGCGGGCAGGTGCGGCAGAGCGACTTGGCGTACTCGACGTCCGCCGGGGACTCCGCGAAGAAGACCTCCGGGTCGTAGGCACGGCAGGGGACGGGCACGCCGAGGTTCTCGATGGCGTCGTCGAGCGCGGTGAGCGCAGTCAGGGGGTTCAAGGTGCGGTCCTCCGTGGGGCCGGGCGGGGAAAGAGTGTCTGAAGGCGGTACGGACGGGGCGTGCGCTTCGAGTTGCACGGTGTCTTCTTCCTCGTCTGGTCGTTCCGGCCGGTGGGCCGGGTGGCAGTGGTACCGGGTTCTTTTCTTGTCCCGAGGCCCCTTCGTGCTGGGTCCCCGGAAGGTCTCTGGAACTTCCGGGAAAACAGAAGGGCCGCGGATCCCGGATGGGGTTCCGCGGCCCTGAAGGCGCCGGTCTGATCGTCGATCAGACTGGATCACTCCAGGGTTCGAGCCCACGGAAGGCCCACATCGTGTGGTGCTGCGTCGTCTGCTTCCGGAATCCGGCACCGGCCGCCGCAAAGGCATAGGCCTGAGCCTGTGCCGTCGCTACCGCTTCCGGTGCCTTGGTCGGTCGCTCATTGCCCTCGCGGATGGGAAGCATCGCGGGGGACAGACCGGACTCCGGACGGCCGGCGATGACGCCAGACAGACCGGTGCCCAGGTTCGAGAAGCCGAGCAGGCAGGATGCGACGACCGAGCGATCGGTCATTTTCACGGTGCTGATGGAGCTGGCGTTGATGCTGATCACTGGAATCGCCTCCTCTCGGCGTCTCGGGGGACCGGGGTGAACCGGTCCGACGGCTTTCAAGTACAGCACGGAACCAGGGCCTTCGAGAAGGCCGCTGCTTTCGTGATTAAGAACCTATGGGGATTGCCCGGGCATGCGCAAACTATTTTTTCGACGAGTTCGTTTCAGTCGTCCCCGTCGACCGCTCCGGGCTCGTGCTCTACCGGCTGACCTGCGCAGATGGCGAGCACCTCGGATCCGTACGCGCGAAACTTCCGCAGCCCGACACCCGGGACGCGGGCCAGCTCGCCCTCGTCCTCGGGCGCGGCCTCGGCGATCGCGACCAGCGTCTTGTCGGTGAAGACGCAGAACGCGGGCTGGCCGAGAACCGCCGCGGTGCGGGCCCGCCACTCGACGAGCCGCTCGTGCAGCCCCTCGTCCATGTCCGACGGACAGTCCTCGCAGCGCATCAGCTTCATCTCGGCGGCGTCCAGCGTCCGCCCGCACATCCGGCAGCGGGCCACCTTCCGGTCGGCTCTGCGACGGGCGCCGGCCAGCGGCTCGCGCACGCTCGTCCGCGTGCCTCGCTCGATCCCGCCCGGGCCGCCGCCGCCCGGCCCGCGCCCGCCCGCGCCGCC
>NZ_WWIA01000749.1 GCF_009870065.1 Streptomyces sp. SID5785
GACTGGGCGGACGAGGCGAAGCTCGCCCGGGCCGCCGACTTCAACCGCCGCAAGGACACGTATCTGTTCATGCTCTACGGGCTGGGCAGCGGGATCATGAGCACCGTGATCCCGCGCGAGGCCCGGAGCGTGTACTGGTCCGCGGGCGGGGCGAACATGAAGGACCGCGCCGCCAAGACCTTCACGTTCGGCTACGACCTGGCCCAGCTGAAGGGCTTCGAGCCGACGGGCCAGTTCGTGGTCACGGCGAACAAGACCCGGCTGGTGCACGCGGCGGTCCGGCATCTGCTGCCGCAGTCACCGCACTGGTCGGCCGCCGCGGACGAGCACATCCCGATCAGCAACGCCGACATCCTCGTCACCTTCCACAGCCTCGGCACCTTCGTGCGCAGGAAGCTGCTGGAGTGGAAGGTGCCCTTCTCGGCGCAGGACCAGGACGCGTTCCTGCACAGCTGGCAGGTCGCCCTGCATCTGCTGGGCGTGCGCGACGAGTACATCCCGACGTCGTGGGCGGCCGCGGACGCGCAGTCGGCCCAGGTGCTCACACCGATCCTCACCCCGACGACCGAGGGCGTCGCCCTCGCCGAGGACCTGCTCGGCCTCACCGCCCAGATCGACCTGGGCGTGACACGCGGGTTCCTCGACGAGTTCGTGCGCTACGTCCTCAGCAACGAGATCGGCGACTGGCTGGGCCTCGAGCGCGACTACGCCGCGGCGGCGCTGATCCGTACCGTCTGGCCGGCCTTCATCCTGTTCCGCGAGGGCCTGTCCCCCGTCGCACCCGACGCCTTCTACATCTTCGACCAGTTCGTCCGCGCCCTGGCCATGGCCTTCCTCAACAACGGCTCCTCGGGGACGACGACCCCCATCGTCATCCCGACGGGCAACCGGCCGGCCGCCTGACCCGCCCGCCGCCGCGGCGACGGCCACGGGCCGCGGATCCGTTCACAGCCCCAGGGCGCCGACCACCAGACCCGTCACGGCGGCGCGGTGGCCGGGACTGTCCTGCCAGCGCAGACTGCGGCCGGCCTCGACCACCACACCGAAACCGGCATGCACCAGGAGCCGCGCCGGCCGCGGGTCCAGTTCGGGCCGGGCCAGCCGCACCTGCTGTTCCCAGACGGCGATGTGCTCGCGCTGGGCCTGCACCAGCGGGCGCCGCAGCTCCGCCGGCAGGCCGCCGATCTCGGCCTCGGCGACGCTCGTCAGGGCGGTGTGCCGGAAGCTGTACGCGACATAGGCCGCGGCCAGCGCCTCGACGGCATCGCGCGGACCGGACACCCCCTCGAGGCTGCGGTCCACCGACTGGGTCAGGAGCCCGGCGGCCTGCAAGCAGGCCGCCGCCAGGATGTCCACCTTGCCGGGGTAGTGCCGGTAGAGCGCGGAGGGGGCGAGCCCCACGGCCTCCGCGATCTGACCGTTCGTCACGTTGGCGAAGCCGTCCCGGGCGAACAGCGGCACCGCGGCGGCGAGGATCTCCGCACGCCGCGACCGTGGCACGGGCGGCGCCGGAAGCGTGACGGCGTGTGCGGCGCTCCCGGCCGCGCCGCCGGGGGCGGTCGTGGCCACGCGCAGTGCGCACGCCGACATCAGCTCCTCCAGGCGGCGCTGGGCGAGCGAGGTGCGGTGCATGGTGAGGGACCCGATCGCGCCGAGGGCCGCGACGACCCGCAGGCGCTCGCCGTCCGTGTCCTGCGCACCCGGCCCCGGCCGCGACCGGCGCAGCGCGTCGGTGACCCGCCCGACGACCCGGGCGAACTGCACCGCGAGCAGCCGGCGGTCGGCACGCTCGAGGTAGCGGGCCTCCCACCGGTACACGCCGCCCGAGGCACGGTGCGCGACGGTGACGCGGACGAGGGCGGCGAGCACGTCCGGCAGCTCCGCGTCCTCGGGCAGCTCGTCGAGCGCGGCGACGAGACCCTCCACCATGCTGTGCGCGCACTCGGCGAACAGGGCGTACTTGTTCGGGAAGTGGCGGTACAGTGCGGCGGCCGTGATGCCCACGCCGGAGGCGATCTCCTCCATGGACGCCGCGTGATAACCCCGCTCGCTGAAGAGCCGTCCGGCCGCGTCGACGATCAGCTGCCTGCGGTTGCGCGGGCGCGTGGCCGCGACCGGATCGGCGGTCATGACCGGACGGGCGGGAACGAGGACGAGGACGCGGACGGGGCCATGCGGTCAGTCAATCACACGCCTGCGCAGGCCCCTTGGGACGTTCGGGACCGGTATGAGAGTTGACTCTCAGAGATTGTGAGAGAACACTCTCAGACATGGACCGTGGAAATCCCCTGGGTGACATCGAGATCACCGACCCCAAGACGATGCGCGCGCTGGCGCATCCCGTGCGGCTGGCCGTGCTCGAGCGTCTCCAGCGGCACGGCCCCGCCACCGCGACGCAGTTGTCGCCGCACGTGGGCGCGACGCCCTCCGTCACCAGCTGGCACCTGCGCCATCTGGCGGGATTCGGGCTCGTGCGCGATGCCGAACCGGGCCCGGACCGCCGCGCCCGGCGGTGGGAGGCCGCGGCCCGCGGCTTCCGGTTCGAGGCGCCCGAGGGCGGGGAGGGGCTCGCGGCGGCGCGGGTGCTGTCCCGGGAGATGTTCGCCCGCACCGCCGCACTGCCCGAGCGCTGGGCGCGGGAGACCGAGCCGGAGCTCGAACCCCGGTGGAGCCGGCTGGCGGGCCTGGCCGACACCCGCGTCGTGGTCTCCCCGCAGGAGCTGGCGTCCATCGAGGACGCGATCCAGCAGGTCCTGGCCCCCTACGTCACCCGCGCCCCGCAGGACCGGCCGGACGACGCCCGGGGCGTCCGGCTCCTGCGCTACCACCTGCCGGAGCGCGCCGACGAGCAGGACGAGCGGCCCGAGGAACAGTCCGAGGAACAGTCCGAGGAACAG
>NZ_WWIA01000750.1 GCF_009870065.1 Streptomyces sp. SID5785
GCCGCGGCCGCGCCGCCCGCGCCCCGCGCCCGCAGCCGGGCCCGCACCCGCGCGGCCGGCCTCCCGGTCCGCACCCCCCGGATCACCCCCACGGACACCGCCTGACCCGTACGACACCCGTCGCGCAGCGACCGGAACCGCAACCGCACACAGGAGAGGACCCGCACCATGGCCAACACCGAGACCGCCCTCAAGGACGCGCTCAGCAGCATCGAGGGCGCCACGGCCGCCGCACTCGTCGACTACACGAGCGGCATGGCTCTCGGCACCATCGGCGGCACCAAGAACTTCGACCTGGAGGTCGCCGCCGCCGGGAACACGGACGTCGTCCGCGCCAAGCTCCGCACCATGGAGCACCTGGGCATCAAGGACGAGATCGAGGACATCCTCATCACCCTCGGCACCCAGTACCACATGATCCGCCTGCTCAAGGGCCGCGGCGGGAACGGGCTGTTCCTCTACCTGGTGCTCGACGCCTCGCGCTCCAACCTGGCGATGGCCCGCCACCAGCTCAGGAAGATCGAGGCCGAACTCGAGGTCTGACCCCGGCCGCGCCCTCAGCGACGCCGCGCCGCACCACCG
>NZ_WWIA01000751.1 GCF_009870065.1 Streptomyces sp. SID5785
GAGACCGGCAACGGCGAGAACGTCCGCGGCTGGCACACCGGTTCGGGCCTCCTGTCCTGGTGGGCCGCGGGCGACAGCGACGGCGGCGGGCAGTACAGCGACGGCTACTGGCCGACCGTGGACCCGTACCGGCTGCCCGGCACGACCGTCTCCCGCAAGCCGCTCGCCGACGCGGCGGGCGGCGCCTGGGGCGCGGCCCGCCCGGACACCACCTGGGTGGGCGGCGCGAGCGACGGCACGTACGGGGTGACGGCGCAGGACGTGCGCGGGCTGAGCTCGACGCTGCGCGGACGCAAGGCGTGGTTCTTCCTGGACGACGCCGTGGTCTGCCTCGGCGCGGGCATCACCGCGACGGACGGCGCCGGGGTCGAGACGGTCGTCGACACCCGCTCGCTGGGGGCGGCGGGCACGGCGCGGCTGACCGTCGACGGCCGGCCCCAGCCCGACGGGCACCCCTGGCACGGCAGCTTCCGCGACGCCCGGTGGGCGCACGTGGCCGGGCACGCCGGCTATGTCTTCCGCGAGGGCGCCCCCGTGACGGCGCTGCGCGAGGAGCGCACCGGGACCTGGAAGGCGATCAACGGCGGGGGCGCGACGGACCCGGTGACCCGCCGCTACCTCACCCTGCTCGCCGATCACGGCACGGACCCGTCGGACGGTTCCTACGCGTACGTCCTGATGCCGGGAGCGAGCGCCGCACGCACCGCGGGCCGGGCGGCGGACCGCCGCTGGCTCGACCTCACGGCCAACTCCGCGGCGGCGCAGGGCGTGCGGGTGCCGTCACTGGGGTTCACCGGCGCGGTCTTCTGGGAGGCGGGCACCGTCGGCAGGGTGAGCGCCGACGCGCCGCTGATCGTGCAGATCCACGAGCGCCGGGACCGGACGGCGACCGTCTGCGTCAGCGACCCGAACCGCGCGGTCGGCTCGGCCACGCTGGTGTGGCGCAGGCCGGTGCGGTCCGTGACGTCGAAGCCCGGGACGGTGACGGACGCGCGCACGGGCCACGAACTGCGCCTGACGTTCGGTGACTTGACCGGGGCGGGCGGGGTGACGCAGAAGGTGACGGTGCGGCTCGGCTAGCCGGCACCGGCCAGCAGGGCGAGGATCTCCGCGGCGCCGGTCCGGACGTCCGCGTCGGGCGATGCGGCGAGCAGGGCGCAGGCCGCGGCCGCGCGTGCCGCCCCGTCCTCCGCCGCGGCGTCGCCGACCC
>NZ_WWIA01000752.1 GCF_009870065.1 Streptomyces sp. SID5785
TCGGCCCCCGCCGTGACCGCGCCGAGCGGTGTGCCGAGATCGGGCGCGGGCGCCCCCGGTGCGTTCGGCCGGGCGTGCACGACCTTCCAGCGCCCGGCGCCGAGCAGCTCCGCCGCCGCGGTCCGCCGGTCCGCGCCGAGCAGCAGCCCGACGAGCGCGGCGGACCGCTGCGCGTCGTCGGCCGGCCGGTACGTCCCCGCGAGCAGCGACAGGAGGACCACCGCGGCGCCCGCGATCGTGTGGTCGCCGGACGCGCGCGCGGGCGTGGCGAGGCCGAGGGCGCCGCCCCCGCTGAGCGCGTACGCCGCCAGGTGCAGTTCGCCGACGGTGTCCGCCGCCGACGCCGGCGCGGGCAGCAGCCTGCCGGTTCCCGGCCGTACGACGTCCGTCAGCGCGGTCAGCGCCGCCGCCGCGGGCCCCGCCGGCCGGGCCCCCGCGGCGTCCAGTTCCCGGCCGTC
>NZ_WWIA01000753.1 GCF_009870065.1 Streptomyces sp. SID5785
GCCGCGTTGACCAGGCGGGCCAGGCCGTCGGCGAGGCTCTCCTCCGCCATCGCGTACCGCTCCAGGCCGACCAGGATCCGGACCGGCCGCTCGGGCTCCTCCTCCGTGCCCGCGCCGTCCCCCGCGTCACCGTCGGCCTCGCCGCCCGCTCCGGTCCCGTCGCGCGGGGCGTCCGCGGCGGGCGTGGTCCCCGGGGCCTCCTCCAGCGGGTCCTGGAGGACGAGCGCGTCGCCCTCCGCGACGGCCGCCTGCACCGCGGCCTCCGCGTCGCCCACGCCGCGCCTGCCGAGCGCCTCGGCGAGCACCGGCAGGTCGAGCGCGGTGTGCCCGGCGACGGCCGCCTGTTCGAGCAGCCAGACCGTGACGGCGCAGC
>NZ_WWIA01000754.1 GCF_009870065.1 Streptomyces sp. SID5785
GTCGTCGGCGGGGGCGGCCGGAGCGCGGCCGGACTCGGCGGCCTCCTTCGGCTTGCCGTCCGCGTCGCTCATCGGCGTGCGCATCACGACCGGCGGGATCGGCCGGGACCCGGGGATGTTGATCCGGATCCGGGTCGTCAGCGTGGTCTCCGTCTTCGGGGCGTCCGGGGTGTCGGTGCCCTCGTCGCCCGGGGGCGTCGGACCGGCGTCACCGGCCGCGCCGCGCGCGGAGGTCCCGTACGGAGGCGTGCCCGACGGGTACGCGGCACCGCCGCGCCCCTGGGGCCCGGAGGACGAACTGTCAGTTTCACGGCTCAAGGCAGGTTCTCCCGGTTGGCTCCGCCGCCCGTCTCTACCTCGCGCGGGCTGCTCGGCGGCGCGCACCACCATACTGTCCGCGGCCGGGAGTCACTGTGTGACGGATGGTGAATCCCGTGCGACGAGGTCGTCGAAGTGGTACGTCACTTCCCAAGTCGGGCGTCGGACGCGGGTGGTTGCTGCCCGAGGCCAAGGGTGGCGCACATCACAGCCACCGCCATCCCCCCGAGCAGGAACGCGTACGAACCCAGTCCGGCACCGAACACGAAGTCGCCCTCGGGGCGGCTCGTGGTCAGCAGCACGACCGCGACGAGCCAGCCGGCCGCGGGGGCCAGCGCGCCGCCGCGCGAGCGCAGCAGCCGGGCGCCGCCGTGGAAGAGCCCCGCCGCGCCGGCCAGGGCGAGCAGCAACCCGCCCGGGAACCAGCCGCTTTGGACGAGCGCGCCCGCGGCGCCGGCCACCGCGCCGAGCACGAACAGGAGGAGCAGCAGGGCGATCCGTCCGGCCGAGGCGCCGCCGAAGGAGAAGGGGAGATCGACCTGCCGGTCCGCCGCGGCCCTGCCGCCGGTGCCGCCGCTCACGCCCGCACTCCTTCGAACAGGTCCTGCTCACGGGCCGATCCGGGCTCGCCGTGCGCCAACTCGTAGTACTCGACGTCGAACAGCGGCTGGGCCAGCCCGTTCGACAGGGCGAAGACGGTGCCGCCGGGGGCGACGTCCACCTGGGTGGCGTGCGCGGCCATCGCCGCGGCCTTCCGGTCCGCGTAGGGGCGGCCGTCGATCTCGGTGGTGATCCGGTCGTCGTCGACGACCCCGGGCACGTCGGACACGGTGGCGCACGCGGCGAAGGGGGTGGCGTCGAGGTGGGCGGCGAGGTGCCGGAAGCGGTCCTCGGCGAGCGTGCGGGGCACCCGGTTCCAGTAGATCTTGTCGATCGTGTGCGGGTCGCCGAGGTCGCGGCGGAAGGCCGGCTCGGCGGCGAGCTCCGCGGCGCGCCGGGCGACGCGGTGCGCCTGGATGTGGTCGGGGTGGCCGTAGCCGCCGTCGGGGTCGTACGTGACCAGGACCTGCGGGCGGACCTCGCGGACGACGGCGACGAGCGGGGCGGCGGCCTCGTCGAGGTCGGCGGACCAGAAGGCGCCGGGCCGCTCGTTCTGCTCGGTGCCCATCATCCCGGAGTCGTGGAAGCGGCCGGGGCCGCCGAGGAAGCGGTGGTCGGTGACCCCGAGCTCCTTCATCGCGGCGGTCAGCTCGCCGATCCGGTGCGGGCCGAGGATGTTCTCGCGATCCGGGGCGAGATGGGCCAGTTCGTCCGGAATGACCTCACCTTCCTCGCCGAGCGTGCAGGTCACCAGCGTGACCTGGGCGCCTTCTGCGGCGTACTTGGCCATCGTGGCGCCGTTGTTGATCGACTCGTCGTCGGGATGCGCGTGCACGAGGAGCAGACGCCGGGCGGGCAGTTCGGTCATGCCCCCAGCCTAGAACGCCCGCGCGGCGGGCCCGGGAGGGCGTCCGGGACGCCCCTCAGAACTTGATGTCGCCGAGCATGCCCGCCACGCTCGTCGTCAGCTCCGTGATGGTCGGGGCGATCGAGGAGCTCGCCAGATAGAAGCCGAGCAGCACGCAGACGATCGCATGCCCGGCCTTCAGACCTGACTTGTTGATCAGAATGAAGACGATGATCGCGAACAGCACCACGGCCGAGATCGAGAGTGCCACAGCGGTCCTCCTCCAAGGTGATCCGGTCGACGGAAATGCCCTGCCCACACAGTGCGTACGCATGATAACTATCCGTCGTCGAGGGCGGGTCGAGGGAAGGGGGCACAGGGGCGGACAGGAACGCAACGATCCGCGTCCACGCGCCAGTCGGCGCACCTCCGCGCACCGATCGGCGCACCAGTGCACAGGGGGGCGCAAGGGCCCGTTCAGCCCTAGGCTTCGGGGATGACCACCGAGATCGGAACAGACACCGGGGCGGGCGCGTACTCCTTCCCGCGGCAGCACGCGCGCACCCAGCGCTTCACCCTGGGCGCCCCGCGCGCCTTCACCGTCGCTCCGGACGGGGAGCGGGTCGCCTTCCTGCGCTCCCCGTCCGGCACGGACCGGGCGAACGCGCTGTGGGTGCTCGACGTGGCCGACGGCCGGGAGCGGGTCGCCGCCGACCCGGTGGCCCTCCTCGGCGGCGCCTCCGAGCGGCTCTCGGCGCAGGAGCGGGCCCGGCGCGAGCGCAGCCGCGAGGGCGGCGCGGGCATCGTGGGCTACGCGACGGACGCCGCCGTCGAACTGGCCGCGTTCGCACTGTCCGGCCGGCTGTTCGTGGCGGAGCTGCGCGCGGGTACCGCACGGGAGCTCCCGGTGCCGGGACCGGTCCTCGACCCCCGCCCCTCCCCCGACGGCCGCCGGATCGCGTACGTGGCCCGGGGCTCGCTACGGGTCGTCGGCGCGGACGGGGCGGACGACCGGGCGCTGGCCGAACCGGAGTCGGACACGGTCACGTACGGGCTCGCCGAGTTCATCGCCGCCGAGGAGATGTCCCGCTACCGCGGCCACTGGTGGTCCCCCGACTCCGACCGGCTGCTCGTGGCACGCGCCGACGACGCCGCCGTGCAGCGCTGGTGGATCTCCGACCCGGCCCACCCGGACCGGGAGCCGGCCCGCACCCCGTACCCGGCGGCGGGCACGCCCAACGCGGAGGTGCGGCTGTTCTCGTACGGCCTCGACGGCGCCCGGACCGAGATCGTCTGGGACCGCAGGGCGTACCCGTACCTGGCGCGCGTCCACTGGTCCGCGGACGGCGCCCCGCTGCTCCTCGTGCAGGCCCGCGACCAGCGCAGCGCGCTCTACCTGGCCGTGGACCCCGTCGCGGGCACGACGCGGATGGTGCACGCCGACGAGGACGACCAGTGGCTCGAGCTGCTGCCCGGCGTGCCCTGCTGGTCGCCGAGCGGACAGCTGGTGCGGATCGCGGACGAGGGCGGCGCCCGGGTCCTCTCGGTCGGGGAACGGCCGCTGACCGGGCCCCAGCTGCACGTCCGTGCCGTGCTCGACGTGGGCGACGGCGACGTGCTCGTCTCGGCGTCCGCGGGCGCCGACGCCGAGGCGTCCGAGACCGGCGAGGTGCACGTCTACCGGGTCAACGAACTGGGCGTGCAGCGCCTGACGACGGAGCCGGGCGTGCACACGGCCGTGCGCTCCGGCGACCTCACCGTCCTCGTCTCCGCCACGCTCGACGAGCCCGGCGCCCGGGTGCGGGTCGAGCGCGAGGGCAAGCACGTCGCGGACATCGCCTCGCACGCCGAACGCCCCGTGCTGTCCGCACGCGTGACGCTCACCGAGGCGGCCGGGATCCCCTGCGCGGTGCTGCTGCCGACCTCCTACCGGGAGGGCGACGGCCCGCTGCCGGTGCTGATGGACCCCTACGGCGGCCCGCACGGGCAGCGCGTCGTGGCCGCGCACAACCCGGCGCTGACCTCGCAGTGGTTCGCCGACCAGGGCTTCGCGGTGATCGTCGCCGACGGGCGGGGCACGCCGGGGCTGTCCCCGGGCCGCGAGAAGTCGATCATCGGCGACTTCACGGTCACGCTGGACGACCAGGTCACGGCGCTGCACGCGCTGGCCGAGCGGTTCCCGCTCGACCTGTCCCGGGTGGCGATGCGCGGCTGGTCGTACGGCGGCTACCTCTCGGCGCTCGCCGTGCTGCGCCGGCCCGACGTCTTCCACGCGGGGATCGCGGGGGCGCCGGTGACGGACTGGCGGCTCTACGACACCCACTACACGGAGCGGTACCTCGGCGACCCCGCGGTGGACGCGGCCGCCTACGCGAAGAGTTCGCTGGTGACGGACGACGGGCTGGCCGAGGCCGCGGAGCAGCACCGGCCGATGCTCATCGTGCACGGGCTGGCCGACGACAACGTGGTCGTGGCGCACGCGCTGCGGCTGAGCTCGGCGCTGCTGGCCGACGGGCGGCCGCACGAGGTGCTGCCCCTGTCGGGCGTGACCCACATGACACCGCAGGAGCAGGTCGCCGAGAACCTGCTGCTGCTCCAGGTCGACTTCCTGAAGAGGTCGCTCGGGTCCACCGGTCACTGACGGAGCGCGGCGCCGGCCTACTCGGTCGGCACCACGTGCTTCTCCTCCGCGAAGTGGCACGCCGACGGATGCTGCGCCGGGTTGTCCTGTGCGCCGATCCGGAACACCGCCGGGACCTCGAGGAGCGGCACCTCCTCCTCGCACCGCTTCTGCGCCTTCCAGCACCGGGTGCGGAAGCGGCAGCCCGAGGGCGGGTTGGCCGGGGAGGGCACGTCGCCGGAGAGGATGATCCGCTCCCGGTGCTCGCGCGCGTCCGGGTCCGGGACGGGCACGGCGGACAGCAGCGCCTGCGTGTACGGGTGCGTCGGGTGCTCGTAGATCTCCGCGTCGGAGCCGATCTCGACGATGCGGCCCAGGTACATGACGCCGACCCGGTCGGAGATGTGCCGGACGATCGAGAGGTCGTGCGCGATGAAGACGTAGCTCAGGTCGAACTCGGACTGGAGCCGGTCGAGCAGGTTCACGACCTGCGCCTGCACCGACACGTCGAGCGCGGAGACCGGCTCGTCCGCGACGATGATCTCGGGGCGCAGCGCGAGCCCGCGGGCGATGCCGATGCGCTGGCGCTGACCGCCGGAGAACTGGTGCGGGTAGCGGTTGATGTACTCGGGGTTGAGCCCGACCACGTCGAGCAGCTCCTGCACCCGGCGCCGGCGGTCGCCCTTGGGCGCGACCTCGGGGTGGATCTCGTACGGCTCGCCGATGATGTCGCCGACCGTCATGCGCGGGTTCAGCGACGTGTACGGGTCCTGGAACACCATCTGGATGTTGCGGCGGACGGCCTTGAGCGCACGGCCCGACAGCTTGGTGATGTCCTCACCCTTGTACTTGATGGCCCCGGCGGTGGGACGCTCCAGGTTGACGAGCATCTTGGCGACCGTGGACTTGCCGCAGCCGGACTCGCCCACGATGCCGAGGGTCTCGCCCTGGCCGAGGTCGAAGTCGACGCCGTCGACGGCCTTGACCGCGCCGACCTGCTTCTTGATGAGGATGCCCTGGGTCAGGGGGTAGTGCTTGACCAGGCCGCGCACCTCGAGGAGGGGCTCGTGGCCG
The DNA here is from genome assembly GCF_009870065.1 of Streptomyces sp. SID5785. Classification (GTDB taxonomy): domain Bacteria; phylum Actinomycetota; class Actinomycetes; order Streptomycetales; family Streptomycetaceae; genus Streptomyces. The sequence continues at coordinate 5,460 of NZ_WWIA01000754.1, forward strand.
GAGGCGGAGCCGTTCTTCGCGAACGCGGACTCGGCCTGCGCCTTGTGCAGGAGGTGCTCGGCGATCTCTCCCTCGCGCTCGAGGTCGTCCTTGCTGACGTGTTCACCGTGAGGCATCGAGCGTCTCCTTCCAGAAGTGGCAGGCGCTGCGGCGCTCGGGGGACACCTCGGCGAGCGGCGGGACGTCGGTGCGGCAGACGTCCTGGGCCATCGGGCAGCGCGGGTTGAAGGCGCAGCCGGGCGGGATGTTCATGAGGTTGGGCGGCAGCCCCTTGATGGCGAAGAGCTCCTGCCCCTTCTGGTCCAGGCGCGGGATCGACTCGAGCAGGCCCTTGGTGTAGGGGTGCGCGGGCCGCTTGTAGATCTCGTGGACGGGGGCCTGCTCGACGATGCGGCCCGCGTACATCACGGCGATCTTGTCGGCGACGTCGGCGACGACACCGAGGTCGTGCGTGATGAGGATCAGGCCCATGTTGAGCTCGCGCTGGAGCTCCGCGAGCAGGTCCATGACCTGCGCCTGCAC
>NZ_WWIA01000755.1 GCF_009870065.1 Streptomyces sp. SID5785
GGGGTCAGGGTCAGAGTCAGGTACGGGGTCGGCACGCGGGCCGTCGGAAGCCGTACGCATGCCGGCCGCACCGTCGCCATCCGCGCCGTCGCCGTCAGCGCCGTCGCCGTCCGGTGCCTCACCGAGGGGCGCACCGTTCTCGGGCTCCTCGGTCGTACCGGGCTCCCCGGGCTCCCCGGGCTCCCCGCGCTCGCCGGGTCCACCGGCATCCGGCGCTCCCTCGGCCCGCCCGGCCGACTCGGCGCGCTCGGCCGACTCCGCATGCTCGGGCAGCTCGGCCCCCTCGGCCTCCGCCGCCCCCCGCGCCACCGCCTTGAGCGCCGTCAGAAGCGGCTGTACCGCAGGCTCGTGGCGCAGGGGCAGGTCGTCGCCGTCGATGTCGAGCGGGACTCCGGCCGCGGTGAGTGCGCGCCGGACCGCTGGGATGCTCCGCCCGCCCGCGCGCACCAGAACGGCCATCTCGCCCCAGGGAACGCCGTCCTCCAGGTGCGCTCGGCGCAGGATGTCCGCGATGTTGTCCAGCTCGGTGCCGGACGTCGGATACGTGTAGACCTCGGTGGTGCCGCCGCCCCTGACCGGTGTCGGCTCGC
>NZ_WWIA01000080.1 GCF_009870065.1 Streptomyces sp. SID5785
GTACGGCTGCGCGGCGGCGGGCAGGTCGAGCCGCAGTTCGCGGCGGGCGCCGGTCTCGGCGAGGCGGACGGCGCGCAGCCGGTGGGCGTCGCCCGCGCCGAGCAGCTGCCGGGCGATGACGGCCCGGCGCAGGTACAGGTGGGCGTCGTGCTCCCAGGTGAAGCCGGTGCCGCCGAGGATCTGGATGCAGTCCTTGGCGCAGCCGTACGCGGCGTCGAGCGCGGCTCCGGCGGCGAGGGCGACGACCAGGGCGCACGCGTCACCGCCGGGCCCGTCCTCGTCGAGGGCGCGCGCGTCACGGGAGGATCCGTCCTCGTCGACGGCGCGGGCCGCGTCCCAGACGAGCGCGCAGGACGTCTCGACGCGCAGGAGCATGTCGGCGCACAGGTGCTTGACGCCCTGGAACTGTCCGATGGGCCGGCCGAACTGTTCGCGCACCTTGGCGTGCTCGGCGGCGGTGGCCAGCGAGCGGGCCGCCCCGCCGCAGGCGTCGGCGGCGAGCAGGACCGCGGCGAGGTCGCGGACCAGCCCGGGGGCGACGGCGAGGACCCGGCCGGCCGGGACGGCGGCGCCGCTCGCGGTGACCTCGGCGGTGGGCCGGGTCGGGTCGGCGCTGTCGTGGGCGCGCACGTGCACGCCGGGACCGGCGGCGTCGACGGCGAGCCAGACGGTGCCCCCGGCGGTCTCGGCGGCGAGGACCAGGAGGTCGGCGTCGGCGCCGGTGAGCACGGGCGGCGCGGTCCCGTCCAGGACGAGCCCGTCGGGTCCGGCGACGGCGCTCAGCGCGCCGGGCCCGAGGGCGACGGCGCCGATCCGCTCCCCTGCGGCCAGCTCGCGGGCGAGGTCGGTGCGGCCGGCCCGGCGCAGCACCTCCGCGGCGAGGACGCTGCCGAGGAAGGGGCCGGGCAGCGCCGCCCGGCCCGCCTCCTCGACGGCCACGGCGAGGTCGAGCAGGGTGCCGCCCTGGCCGCCGCACTCCTCGGGCAGGTGCAGGCCGAGCAGCCCCTGGGCGGCGAGGCCGTCCCAGTGGGGCGGCCGGACGCCGGGGGCGGTCGGGGCGTCGAGCAGTTTGCGCACCTCGTCGGGCGGTACGGCGCGCGCGATCCAGCCGCGCACGGAGTCCGCGAGTTCCCGCTGTTCCTGCGTGATGGCGATGCCCATGCGGCGCACGGTAGAACACGTTCCAGTAGAGCGGAAGACTACATCTGACGGCGAGTCAGAAATGGCCGGGAGGTGAATCCCGGACGCCCTTTATCAGGCGCCACGTAATGAAAAGGTCAAGGTTCACGCTCGTACGACGATCATCGGAATAGTCGCCCGAGGAAACAGGTTCGAGTTACACGCGAGTGACACGCACAGCGGTGTGCGTGACCCTCACCCGGCACACGACCGGGCCCGCACACCGACCCGCCGTCACCCGACACCGTTCCTGAGAGCCTTCCGGAGGCCCCCCTTCATGTCCCAGCCGACGACCTCGTCCCGCCGTACCGGCGCCGTCGTCCCCGTCCTCGCCTTCGCCGGCATCGTCGTCGCGGTCATGCAGACGCTGCTCGTCCCGGTCATCAAGGACCTGCCCGAGCTGCTGAGCACCGCGCCGTCGAACGCCACCTGGGTCCTGACCGCCACGCTGCTCGCGGGCGCCGTCTCCACCCCGATCATGGGCCGCCTCGGCGACCTCGCCGGCAAGCGCCGGATGCTGCTCGCCAGCCTCGCGGTGATGGTCGTGGGCTCGCTGATCTGCGGCTTCACCGACAACCTGCTCGTGATGATCGCCGGCCGCGCCCTCCAGGGCTTCGCCATGGGCGCCATCCCGCTCGGCATCGGCCTGATGCGCGACATGCTGCCCGCCGAGAAGCTCGGCTCGGCGATGGCCCTGATGTCCTCCTCGATCGGCGTCGGCGGCGGTCTCGCCCTGCCGCTGGCCGCGCTCGTCGCGCAGCACGCCGACTGGCACGCCCTCTTCTTCGGCGCCGCCGGCCTCGGCGTCGTCTCCATCGGCCTGACCCTGGCCTTCGTCCCCGAGAGCCCGCTGCGCGCCCCCGGCAGCTTCGACCTCGCGGGCGCCCTCGGCCTCTCCCTCGGCCTGGTCCTGCTGCTCCTGCCGATCACCAAGGGCAGCGACTGGGGCTGGAGCTCCGGCACCACGCTCGGCCTGTTCGGCGGCGCCGTCGCCGTGCTGCTCGCCTGGGGCGTGATGGAGCTGCGCCGCAAGGCCCCGCTGGTCGACCTGCGCACCACCGCCCGCCGCGAGGTGCTCCTGACGAACCTCGCCTCGATCATGGTCGGCGTCGCGTTCTACGCGATCTCGCTGGTCCTGCCCCAGCTGCTCCAGCTGCCCGCGGCCACCGGCTACGGCCTCGGCCAGTCGATGGTCGTCGCGGGCCTGTGCGTGGCCCCGCTCGGCCTGACCATGATGTTCACGGCCCCCGTCTACGCCCGCCTCTCGGCCCGCTTCGGCCCCAAGGTCACCCTGATCCTCGGCATGCTGATCATCGCGATCGGCTACGGCGCCGGGCTCGGCCTGATGAGCGCCGCCTGGCAGACCATCGTCATCTCGGTCGTCATCGGCGCGGGCATCGGCCTCGCCTACTCCTCGCTCCCCGCGCTGATCATCGGCGCCGTCGACCCGTCCGAGACCGGCGCGGCCAACGGGCTCAACACCCTGATGCGCTCCATCGGCACCTCGGTGTCCTCCGCCGTCATCGGCATGGTCCTCGCGAACACCGCGCACCACGCAGGCGGCGTCGCGATACCGACCATGCACGGCTTCCGCGTCTCGTTCCTCATCGCCACCGGCGCCGTCGTCGTCGGCGTACTGCTCGCCCTGTTCCTGCCGGGCCGGCGCACCGCACCGGCCACCGTCCAGCTGCGCGCCAGCAGCGAGGAGGACGCCAACCTGGCCCGCGCCGAGGAAGCCCTCGCCGCCTTCCGCGGCCGCGTCCTCGACCCGGCGGGCGCGCCCGTCCCCCGCGCCAAGGTCACCCTGCTCGACCGCCGCGGGCGGCGCGCGGGCTCGGCCCTGACCGACACCGAGGGCCGCTACGCGCTGGCCGTCCCCGCGGGCGGCTCCTACGTCCTCGCGGCCACCGCCCCCGGCCACGCCCCGCGCGCCTCCGCCGCCACGCACCACGGCGAGGACCGCGCGGTGGACGTCGACCTGGCCCTGGAGTCACTGGCGGAGACCGTCCGGTAGACCACAGGGGGTCCCCCGCAGCGGCGGGACCCCGGGCCGCGGCGTGACACCGGGCGGCCGGGGCGCTCCTGCCGTACGGGGCGGTGACGGCCGCGACCCCCGGACCCGCCGTCACCGCCCCGTACGGCAGCATGGCGGCATGACCACGACCGCCGGGCGCGCCCCGGCCCCGCAGGCCCCGGAGCCGGAGATCCTCGCCGCGTTCGAGGGCGCCAAGGGCTTCATGCCGCTCGACGAGGGGCTCGCCCTGTACGCGGCCGCCGCCGAGGCCACCGCGCTCGGGCTGCCGCTCCTGGAGGTCGGCACGTACTGCGGGCGCTCGACGATCCTGCTCGCCGCCGCGGCCCGCGCGGCCGGGGTGAGCGCGCTGACCGTGGACCACCACCGCGGCAGCGAGGAGCAGCAGCCCGGCTGGGACTACCACGACCCGGGGACGGTGGATCCGGTCGTCGGCCTGATGGACACCCTGCCGACCTTCCGGCGCACGCTGCACGCGGCGGGCCTCGAGGACCACGTCGTCGCGCTCGTCGGGAAGTCGCCGCAGGTCGCGAGGGTGTGGGGCGGTGCGCTCGGGCTGGTGTTCATCGACGGCGGGCACACCGACGAGCACGCGAACGCCGACTACGAGGGCTGGGCGCCGCACGTGGCGCGGGGCGGGCTGCTGCTCATCCACGACGTGTTCCCGGTCAAGCACGACGAGTGGACGGGCCAGGCCCCGTACCGGGTGTATCTGCGGGCGCTGGAGTCCGGGGCGTTCACCGAGGTCTCGGCGTGCGCGTCGTTGCGCGTCCTGCGCCGAACGGGCCCGGGGATCTGAGGTCACCGTTAGGGTCGGGGGCGTGTCGTACGCAGGCCCCGACCCCGATGACTTCGACGAGTGCTACCGCGGTGACGCCCCACAGGAGGGCAGGCGCCCCGGTCGCCGAGCCGTGCTCGTGACGCTCGCCGCGCTCGTGCCGACGGCCCTGGCGGGCTGGCTGGTGTTCCAGGCGGTGAGCGGGCCCGGGGAGAGCGAGCCGCCCCGGGTGCTGCCGGCGCCGGGCACGTCGTCGAGCACGACGCCGTCCCCCACCGGGTCGGCCCGGCCGACGGACGGATCGCCGTCGGCCTCCGCCACCCCGTCGAAGAAGCCGTCGCACAAGCCCTCCGAGCCGGCCGGCGCCGGTGACGGACCGCTCGCCGGGAAGGTCGTCGTCATCGACCCGGGTCACAATCCGGGAAACTTTCGGCACACGGCCGATATCAATCAGAGCGTGAACGTCGGGAACGCCTCGAAGGAGTGCGACACCACCGGCACGTCCACCAACTCCGGTTACACGGAAGCCACGTTCACCCTCGACGTGGCCCGCAGGATGCGGGCGATCCTCGAACGGCAGGGCGCCACCGTGAAGTTCACCCAGGACGGGACCCGCGCCTGGGGCCCGTGCGTGGACGAAAGGGCACAGATCGGGAACAAGGCGCATGCCGACGCCGTGGTCTCCGTCCACGCGGACGGCTCCGCCGCGGGCAACCGCGGATTCCATGTGATCCTTCCCGCATCCGTGCACGCGGGCGGCGCCGACACCCGCCCGATCGTGGCCGCGTCGAAGGATCTCGGAGAACGCATCGCGGGCAGGTTCGTGCAGGTCACGGGGCAGCCGCCGTCCAACTACATCGGGGGCGGCACCGGCCTGGACACCCGCAGCGACCTGGGCGGACTGAACATGTCGACCGTGCCCAAGGTGTTCATCGAATGCGGCAACATGAGGGACTCCCAGGACGCGGGCCGTCTCACGTCCGGCTCCTGGCGGCAGAAGGCGGCCGAAGGCATCTCTGAGGGAATCGTGAGTTTCCTGCGCAGGTAGAGGTCACGCTGCGGAACCCGGCAGACACCTGCAGCTCGCGGACGATAGTGTCCCTACGATGTGGGGCCACCCCTGCGCCTTGCGCCGCCTCCACCGATGACCGGACGACTGACGAAGGACCCTGAAGTGAATATCCGCTCCCTCACTCGAGGCGACGGCGTGGTGATCGGAGCAGCGGTGTTGCTGTTCATCGCCTCGTTCCTCGATATCTATGACGACCAGGGCACGAACTACGAGATGCCCAACGCCTGGGGCAGCGGTCCGCTGCTGATGAGCGTGGTCCTGG
>NZ_WWIA01000756.1 GCF_009870065.1 Streptomyces sp. SID5785
GCGGTCGCCCGCCCGCACCGCCCGGATCGCCGCGTCCAGGAGCGTGCCGTCGGGCAGCGGCGGGCCGTCCGGGACGGGCTCGGGCGCGGTGCGCGGCGGGGTGCGGTGGGCGTGCGCGCGCGTGATGAGGACATCGCCGTCCGGGGTCTCCGCCGCCGGCGCGAAACCCATCGCGCGCAGCCCCTCGAGGAGCGTGCCCGGGTCCGCCTGGGCGGCCAGGACGGTCGGGGCGAGACGGCGCAGCCGCAGGCCCGCGGCCCGCTTGTCGGCGAGGATCTCGCCGAGCACGGAGTCGTCGTCGCAGCGCACGTACGCGGAGGCGGACCGGGCGACGTCCGGGGGGGGCTCAGCAGGGGCCGGCCTGCTCCAGCGGCAGCTCCGCCAGGAGCCGCCAGCCCGCGTCGGTGAGTTCGACCACGTGCAGCGCCGCGACCTGAGCCGTGATCGGCAACCGCGGGGCCACGCGCCGCGCGATGTCCTCGGCGGCCTGCGGTTCCGCGCCCAGGGCCACCGTCACGTGCACCTGCGGATCGGGGCCGAACCGGCCGCCGTACGGCACCTGCCGGGGGTACGCGCCCCGCACCGCCGTGGCCCGGGACGCCAGCGCGGGCACGGGGACGCCGACGAAGCCGTCGGCCTGCTGCACCGCCGAGAGCGTGACCGTCACCCGCCCCGCGGGCAGCGCCGCGCGCAGCCGCTCCAGCTCCGCGTCGTCCACCTGCGCCGACGGGAGCCACGGATAGAGGAACGCGACGTGCGCGGGCACTCCCGCACGCACCACCCGCTCGTCCACCGAGGCGGCCAGCCTCAGCAGTTCGTCGGCCTCGGGCAGCAGCGCGAGCACCGCCGTCGTCCCTGTCCGGTGCGCCGAGGTCCCATGTGCCGAGGTTCCATGCGCTGAGGTCCCGTGCGTCGCGTCCTTCCCCACGCGCGCAGCATTCCACATCCGCCCGCGCGGGCGGCACATGTGTGGCGCATGGGAGTTCCCGTGCCCTTCCGCCGCCACGACGGCGTTCGTGCAGGCGGGCGCCGTGCGGTTCCCATGAAACGCACATGGTCGTGCAGCGCGGACTCACACGGGCCGACCAGGGTGGCGACCGAGCGCGCCGCGGACGCGTGCTCCGACGACACCTCGGTTCTGGAGCGCTGCATGATCGAAGTACAAGGCCTGACCAAGCGGTACGGCGAGGTCCTCGCCGTCGACGACCTGACCTTCCGGGTCGGGGCGGGCGAGGTGACCGGCTTCCTCGGGCCCCTGTACCGGATGGGCGGCATGCCCGGACGGCGCGACGTGGACGCCGCGATGGACCGCATCGAGACCGAGTCCGCGCGCCTGGCCGGTCTCGTCGAGGACCTGCTGCTCCTTGCCCGCCTCGACGACGACGCCGCGCCCGGCGCGCTGCCCCTGCACCCGACCCCCATGGATCTGCGCACCCTGGCCGCGGACGCCCTGCACGACCTGCGGGCGCTGGCCCCGGACCGGCCCGTCACCCTGACCGGGCCCGGCGGCGCCCCGGTCCTCGGCGACGAGGCACGGCTGCGCCAGGTCACCTCGAACCTGGTCGGCAACGTCCTCGCCCACACGCCCGCCGGCGTCCCCGTGCGCATCGGCGTCGGCTCGCGGGACGGCCGGGCCGTGCTCGAACTCGCCGACGAGGGGCCCGGCATGACACCGGATCAGGCGGCACGTGTCTTCGACCGCTTCTACCGGGCCGACAGCGCCCGGGGCCGCACGCCCACGGGAGGCGCGGGCCTGGGCCTGGCCATCGTCCACTCCCTGGTGACGGCGCACCACGGTGAGGTCGACGTGACGACCGCACCCGGCCGGGGCGCCACGTTCCGCGTGCTGCTTCCGCTGTACCGCGACGCCGACGACGTGTGACCGGCCGGGCCGCCGGGATCACCTGCTGACGGGCCGGTCCATCTGGGCAAGTTCCGCCTCGGCCCGTTCCTTCACCTGCGCGAGGACGCGTCCGGCAGCCGCCAGGTCCGCGGCCGGGATTCCGCCCCAGATCCGTGCGGAGACGGGCGCGACCTCGGTGGCGACCACCGCGAGCAGGTCGCGTCCCGCGCCGGTCGGGCGCAGGAGCGAACCGTCCGAGCTCAGCAGCTTCTTCGCGAGCAGCGTGCCGATGACGGCCCGCACCGCGGCCGGTTCGGCCTTGAGCGAGTCCTCCACCCGGCGGACCAGGTCGTCCGGAGTCGGCGGCGCGTCGTCGGTCGCGGCGGCGCGCAGGGTCACCTGCTCCAGGAACGTGACGTCGTGCCCGGACAGGACACGTTCGAGAACGCCGCGGGCGGCGTAGTGGGCCAGGCCGAGAGCGCGGGAGTCGGCGGCGGGCGCCGTGTTGATGCTCATGGAGATCCCCTCCGGGTGTGGTCGCCGTGCGGTGCGGGCGGAGCGAGAGGTACGCCGAGCAAGGCGGTGAGGTCGTCGGTGAACGCGTGCGTGCGCTCCGCGTCGAGACCACCGAGGGGCTCCAGGAGCTGCCCGAGCAGCTCGTGGACCACCTCGATCGCGTCCCGCGCGACGCGCCGCCCCTGAACGGTGAGCGCGAGCTGGACGGCACGCGGATCCCGGGGGTTGCGGGTCCGCTCGACGAGAGCGGCCGCCTCCAGTGCGCGGGCCAGCTTCGACACGTACAGCGCCTCCAGGCCGGTGTGATCGGCGAGTTGACGCTGACTGGGGCGCTCCCCGGCGTGCTGCATGCCGTACAGCGACGCGACCACCGAGTACTGCGCATGCGTCAGGCCGAGTGGGGCGACCGCGCGGTCGACGGCGACGCGCCACTTGTTGGCAAGCCGCCAGACCAGGAAGCCGGGCGTGGGAGCCGGCGAGTCCTTGCTCATGGCAATACCGTACATGGCGACTATAGCCATGGCTACTGTTCTTTCGGGTGCGCACGACCACGCTCCGACTCCCGGGACACCTCCGCCCGGGAGAACCGTCGCGTGGTCGGGGTGACCGCCGCCGCGGCCGGGCCGAGCAGGCATGTCAGTGCGCAGACGAGGAGGACGGGCGCGACGCCGAACAGGTCGATCGCGGGGGCGATCAGCCCGAGCCCCAGCGGGGCCAGTCCGTAGGAGAGCAGGAAGTCCAGCGAGGAGACCCGGGCCAGCTTGTCGGGGGCGACCTCGCGCTGCGTGGCCGTGAACCAGGGGACGTTGAAGAGCTCGACGCCCGCGCCCGCCACCGCGCACGCGGCCACGACCACCAGGGGGTGGACGGGCAGCATGAGGGCGAGCGGCACGAGCGCGTAGAGCGCGAGCCCGGCGAGCGCCGCCCAGCCCGGCGAACGGGGCCGCCAGCGCGCGATGACGAGGGCTCCGCCCAGCGCGCCCACGGTGTAGGCGGTGGTCGCCGAGGCGAGCACGACCTCGCTCCCGTACCGGTCGCGGCTGATCAGCGGCAGGGCCACAGCGGTGACCGAGTAGCCGGTGGCGATGACGGCGGTCAGCGCGCCGAGACCGGCGACGAACCACGGATGCCGCCGCGCCTCGCGCACACCGTCGAGGAACTCCCGCCGGAACGAGGTGCGTTGCCGCACCGCGCCCTCAGCCGCTCCGGTGCCCTCGTCGACTCCGGCGCCCTCGGCGGCCGGCGCGCCCCGGCCGGGAACGAGCGCCGCGACCAGCCAGAGGACGCCGATCCCCAGGATCAGGGTCCGGACGTCGAGCACGGCGGCGAGCAGCGCGGCCAGCGAGGGCCCGAGCAGGGTGCTCACCCGTACGGACAGGGTCATCGCGGCATTGGCCTGCTGCCGGCGGCCCGCGTCGACGGTCTCGGCGGTGAGCGCCTGGAAGGCCGGGCGACAGGCCCCCTGCCCCGCCCCGGCGAGCAGGGCGGCGAGGGCCATCAGGGCCAGGGACCGACCGAGCCCCGCGGCGAGCAGCGGCGCCGCGGCGGCCGCCGCCAGGGCGGACCAGAGCACGACGGTGCGGCGCGCGTGCCGGTCGGCCAGGACGCCCCCGACGGCGACGGCGCCGAGGAAACCGGCGGTACGGGCGGCCAGCGCGAGCCCGAGCCCGGCGGCCGTGAGGTCGCGCTGGAGGACGGCGAGGCCGAGCACGAAGGGCAGGGCCCAGGTGGCCAGTCCGGACGCGGTCGTCCCGGTCCACAGCCGAAGGAAGGCGGGGTCGAGCAGGACGGGCCGGGTGCGCGGCGCGGTCGTGGGGGGCGGTGGCGAGAGGGTCACCGTGACGGACTCCTTCGTGGTGGTCCCGGCCCGACAGGCGTGGGCGGCGGGGTGGTTGAGCGAGTGGGGTGCGGGCCCGCTGCGGGGGCCGCGCGGACACAGGCTAGCTTAATGAAAACGATTGTCGTTATAGTACGGCTCGGGTTCGACCGCGCTCCGCCGGGGTGCCGTCGCCCCCGGCTTCGCCCTGCCCGATCCGCCGCGATCCGCCTCGATCCGCACCAATTCGCCCGCATCGGCGCCGATCTGCGCGCCCCGCACACCCGGCCGACCAGCACGGTCGCCCGTGACAGCCCTGAGGAGTGGCCCGCTTGAACCGCCCGTCCCGCCCGATCCCTCCGCCCCCGCACGCACCCGGCCCCGTCGTCCACGGCTCCGCCGTCCGCGACTCCGTCGTCCGCGGCTCCGCAGAAAGCCCCGGCACGCAGCACACCGACGCACTCTTCACCGCCGCCCTCGCCGGTGAACTCGGCCCCGATCCCGCCCTGTCCACGGCCACGAGCGTCTTCTGGATCCATCACGGCACCCGGCTCGCAGGCGGTGACGTGACCTATCGCAACCAGTACGTGCTCGTCCGGCTCGGCTCCTCCTTCGGCGGCTGTGCCTTCGAGGCGGGCGAGATCCCGCCGGAACTGTGCGGCGAGGTCTCGGGCAGCCCCCTCGGCGCCCTGCTCGGCGCGGAGGTGCCCCGCCCGCTGCGGATCGCCGCGCTCGACGCCTACCTCGCCGAGGTCCGGCCCCATCGCAGCGCCCGCGACGCCGAAACGGTGACCCTGCCCGCCGGCCCGCCCACCGTGCGCGCCGCCGCACGGGACGCGGCCGTCGCCGGACTGCTCGACCTGCCGCAGGGCGCCACCGTCGGCCTCATCGGGGTCGTCAACCCCCTCGTCGCGGCCCTCCGCGAACGCGGTTGCACGCCGCTGCCCTGCGACTTCAACCTGCGCACCACCCAGTGGGGCGACCCGGTCGCCGACGACATGCACCCCGTCCTCGACACGGCCGACGCGATCGTCGCCACGGGCATGACGCTCGGCAACGGCAGCTTCGACACGATCCTGGAGCGGTGCCGCGCCCGGGACATCCCGCTGATCGTCTACGCACAGTCGGGCAGCGCCGTCGCGCGCGCCTTCCTCGCGGACGGAGTGACCGCCCTGTCCGCCGAGCCCTTTCCGTTCTCGCAGTTCAGCGCCGATCCGACCCCGCTGTACCGGTACCGTGCGGCGAGCGCCTCGTGACCGCGGGCACCCGCCCGCCCGGGACGACCGAGGCGGCCGGGACGCGCACCGGCAGCGGACACGCGCCCTGCCACCACGGCGAGATCCTGCAGGGCGTCTTCCGGGACCGGCACGGGCGCATCCTGCCCGGGCTCGTCACCCTGCCCATGGACACGCCGGGCACCCGGGCCGCGTTCCTACCGCGCCCCGGACCGCTCACCGTGGTCCCGGCCGACCGCACCAAGGCGCTGCGGGCGGCGCGGCTGACGGTCGAGGAGTGCGCGGTGCGCACCGGACGCGAGCCGACCGGCGGGGAGTTGACGCTGCACGGCGACGTCCCGGTCGGGCTCGGCATGGGCAGTTCCACGAGTGACGTGCTCGCCGCCGTGCGGGCGGTCGCCGACAGTTTCGGGCTGCGCCCGGGGCCCGGCACGGTCGCCCGGATCGCCGTGCGCGCGGAGCGTGCCTGCGATCCGCTGATGCTCGACGGGCGTCCGCGCCTGTTCGCCCAGCGGCACGGCCGGACCCTGGAGGTGCTCGGGCAGGCGCTGCCGCCGCTCGTCGTCGTGGGCTGCACCCTGGGCGGCGGACACCCCGTGGACACGCTCGCGCTGCCCGCGCCGCACCCCACCGACCGGGACGTCGACGCGTACGAGGAACTGCGCGCCCAGTTGCGGCGCGCGATCCGCGACAGGGACCCCGCGCTGCTCGGCCGGGTCGCCACGGCCGGCGCGCGCCGCGGGCGGCTCGCCCGCGGGCACGAGGGGTTCGACACGCTCACCGGGCTCGCGGAGCGGGCGGGCGCCGTCGGTGTGCAGATCGCGCACAGCGGCTGCGTCGCCGGGGTCCTCTTCGACCCGGCGGACCCCGGGGCCGCGCGGCGTGTGCGGCGCTGCGCCCGCGCCCTGGAGCGCGAGGGCCTCCCCGTCACCCGGACCTTCACCACGATCGGCACCCCCGAGGAGTTCACCGATGGACCTGCACATAGCGGAGGCGATCGGCCGGCCGGATCTCGTCCGGCTCGACGACCGGCTCGTGTGTCTGCGCTTTGAGACGATGAAGGTCGTCTCTGCGCTGGCGGCCGTCGAGCACCTCCTGACCACCGGCGCGGTACGGCGCGGCGACACGCTGCTCGACAGCTCCAGCGGCATCTACGCGTACGCCCTCGCGCTCGCCTGTCACCGGCACGGCATGCGCTGCCACATCGTCGGCTCCACCACGGTCGACGCCACGGTGCGGATCCAACTCGAGCTGCTCGGCGCCACGTTCGAGCAGATGGAGCCCTCCGCCGACCTCAAACTCGACCAGAAGCGGCGGGTCGCGCGCATCCAGGAGATCCTCGCGGCGCACCCGGAGTACCACTGGATGCGCCAGTACCACGACGCCGTCCACCGCCTCGGCTACCGTGCCGTCGCCGATCGCGTCCGCGCGGAGCTCGGTCCGGACACGCCGCTCACCGTCGTCGGCGGCGTCGGGTCCGGGGTCTCGACCGGTGCCCTCGCCGGATTCCTGCATGACCGGGGCGGGGACGTCCGGCTGGCCGGGGTGCAGCCGTTCGGCAGTGTCACGTTCGGCAGCGAGCACGTCGCGGACCCCGAGATCATCATCGCGGGGATCGGCAGCTCCATCCCGTTCGGCAACGTGCGCCACGAGCTGTACGACACCGTCCACTGGATCGCGTTCGAGGCCGCGCTCTCCGGGAGCGTCGACCTGCTGCGCCGGCACGCGCTGTTCGCGGGCCTGTCGACGGGGGCCGCCCATCTCGCGGCCCGCTGGGAACGGTCCGCGGACCCGCGCCGCACCGTGCTGTTCCTCGCCGCCGACACCGGACACCGCTACGTGGACAGCGTGTTCGCCCGCCACGCGGAGGCGGTGCCGCTCGACGAGCTCGCCCCGCGCACCGTCGACTCCCGCGCCGAACTCGCCCTGCCCTGGTCCCTGATGAGCTGGGACGGGGCCGGTGCACCCGCCGCGGCCCGGTTCTGAGCCGCGCGCCCGGCACCCGCCGCAGGCCCCGCCCTCTCCCGTCCTTCCGCTCCCCTCCACGACTTCCAGGAACGAGGTCCGCGTGCCGCCTTCCGCCGGCTCCCCGCCGACCCTGCACCCCGCCACCACGACCACCGGGGCCCGCCCCGACGCCCCGCACCACGCGCACGTCCCGCACGGGCGCGCGCGGTTCCTCGCCACCCGCAGGGGGCTGCTGCTCGCCTGCGCCGGTCTCGGCGCGCTCCTCGCCCTCTCCGTCGTCGTCGCCATCGGACTCGGCGCCGCCGTGATCTCCCCCGCCGACACCGCCCGGTACCTGTGGGCCGCGGTGACGGGCGGCGGCGTCCGGGCCGACGAGATCACCGCGTACCAGATCGTCTGGCAGATCCGGACGCCCCGCGTCCTGCTCGCCGCGCTCGTCGGCGCCGGGCTGAGCGCGAGCGGCGTGGCCGTCCAGGCACTGGTGCGCAATCCGCTCGCCGATCCGTTCGTCCTCGGCGTCTCGTCCGGCGCCTCCGTCGGAGCGGTCACCGTCACGGTCACCGGCGGACTCGCGGCTCTCGGGATCTACGCGGTGTCCGCCGGGGCGTTCCTCGGCGCGCTCGGCGCATCGCTGCTCGTGTACGCCGCGTCGGTGAGCCGGGGCGTCCTCGCCCCACTGCGCCTGGTCCTGACCGGTGTCGCGCTGTCGTTCGGGTTCCAGGCGGTGATGAGCGTCATCGTGTACTTCGCGCCCGACACCGAGGCCACCAGCACCGTGCTGCACTGGACGCTGGGCGGGCTCGGCGCCGCGACCTGGGGCATGCTGCCGCTCGTGGCGGCGGTGGTGGCGGTGGGGCTGCTCGTCCTGCACCGGCACGCGCGCGCCCTCGACGTGCTGGCGCTCGGCGACGAGAGCGCGACGAGTCTCGGCACAGACCCGGACCGGCACCGCAGGGCACTCCTCGTCGTGGTCGCGCTCGTCACCGGGGTGTCGGTCGCGGTCAGCGGCGCCATCGCGTTCGTCGGCCTGGTCCTGCCGCACCTCGTGCGCATGGTCGCGGGCGCCGTCCACGCCCGGGTGCTCGTCCTCGCCCCGGCGGCCGGCGCGGTGTTCCTGGTCTGGGTCGACCTGGCCGCCCGCACCCTGGCGGCGCCGCGCGAACTCCCCCTCGGCGTCATCACGGCCCTCGTCGGCGTGCCCGTCTTCATCGTCCTGATGCGACGCCGTGGCTACGGAACGGGAGGGCGCTGAGATGGATCTGCGCCTGGAGGGCCTCACCGTCGTCACCGACGGCAGAAGCCTCGTGCACGAGTTGTTCCTCGACGTGCCC
>NZ_WWIA01000757.1 GCF_009870065.1 Streptomyces sp. SID5785
CTTGCCGAGTGCCGCGTCCCGCCACGCCTTGCCGAGGTTCTCGAACAGGTGCGGGCCCGGCAGGAAGGGCGGCGGGGTCTGGGTGACCCGGGTGTTGTCCTGGGACGCCGCGACCAGAGTCCAGTACAGCGGGAACAGGGACACCACGGCGGCGACGGCGAGCAGGACATAGGTCGCGGGCCCGGCGTGGTGCTGGCGGCCGGCGCCCGGCCGGAGGCGGCCGAGGCGCGGCCCGCGGCGCCGGCCACCGGACGAGGAGGCGGAGCGGACGCCGTGGGCGGGCCGGAGCGTGTCGGTGGTCATGGGGATACGTCTCCAGGTCAGGACGGGCGCGACATGAGCCGCTTGAACAGGCGCTGCGCGAGGAAGACGAGGATCAGCAGCAGGAACATCGCCCAGGCCACCGTCGCTGCCCGCCCCATCTGGTAGTTCTTCCAGCCCTCCTCGTAGAGCAGCAGGCCGAGGGTCTGGTACTGGTTGTCGGCGCCGCCGGTGATCCCGTTCGGGCCCTGGCCGAAGATCAGCGGCTCACCGAACAGCTGCGTCGCGCCGATCGTCGACAGCACGATCGTGAAGACGATCGTCGGCCGGATCCCGGGCACCGTCACCTTGAGGAACTGCTGCCAGCGCGAGGCGCCGTCGATCGCCGCCGCCTCGTAGCGGTCCCGCGGGATCGCCTGCATCGCGGCCAGGTACAGCAGCGCGTTGTACCCGGTCCAGCGCCAGATGACGATCGTCGAAATGGCGGTCTGCGCCGCCCACTTGTTGCTCTCCCAGTCGACGTGGTCGATGCCGACCAGGCTCAGCACCCAGTTGATCATGCCGAAGTCGCGCTCGAAGAGCATCGTGAACACCAGCGCCGCCGCGCCCACCGACGTCGCGTACGGCGTCAGGGCGGCGACCCGGAAGAACGTGGAGCCGCGCAGCCGGTAGTTGAGCAGGTGGGCGAGTCCCAGCGCCATGAGCAGCTGCGGCACGGTCGACAGGACGCCGATCGTGATCGTGTTGCGCAGGGCGTTCCAGAACCGCTCGTCCTGGAGCAGCGCCGTGTAGTTGTCGAGGGCCACCCAGTCCATCACGTCCATCGTCGCGAGCTCGACGTGGTGGAGCGAGATCCAGGCGGTGTAGAGGAGCGGATAGAAGCTGAACGCGGCGAAGACGACGAAGAACGGGCCGACGAAGGCGTACGGCGCCCCCTTCACGTCCAGTCGGTGCAGGAGGGTGCTGCGGCGGCCGGCCCGTCGCCGCTCCCCGCCCGCGGGCGCCGGCCGGGCGGGTCCGGCCGGGTCCGCGGCGGGAGGCGTGCCCGGCCCGGTGGTCGAGGTCTGAGGGGACACGAGGGGTCCTAACGTGGGGAGGGTGACGGGCCGCGCGGCCGCGTACGGGGACGGGAGGTCAGCCGACGGCCTTGGTGATCCGCTCGTCGGTCGTCTTCCAGGCCGACTCCGGGCTCTTGTTCTGCGACTCGATGAGACTCAGGCCCTGCGAGAAGATGTCCTTGATCGTCCCGTCCTTGCGGCCGAGCACCTGCTCGTCGGGGATCTCCTGGGCGGCGGCGCCGAAGATCTTGCCGATCGGGGCGCCGCTGAAGTACGCGGACTTCGCGTCCGCCACCGCGGGGTCCGCCAGCGCCTTCTGCGAGGACGGGAAGTTGCCGATCTTGTCGAACAGACGGGCCTGCTGCTCGGGCGCCGTCAGCCAGGCGACGAGCTTCTTCGCCTCCTCCTTGACCGGGCTCTGCTCCATCACGCCGAGGAACGAACCACCCCAGTTGGCCCCCTTGGGCGCCTTGGCGACATCCCACTTGCCCTTGTTCTTCGGGCCCGCCTTCTCGCTGATGTGGGCGAGCATCCACGCCGGGCACACCGTCGTGGCGAAGGTGCCGTTGGCCAGGCCCGGGTCCCAGCCCGGCTGGAACTGGCGCAGCTTGGCGGTCAGTCCGGACGTCGCGGCCTGCGAGGCGAGGTCCCAGGCGCCGGTCACCGTGGGGTTCGTCCGGTAGACGAGCTTGCCGCTCTTGTCGTAGAACTGCTGCGAGTCGCCGTAGATCATCGCGTTGAACAGCCCGCTGGAGCTGTCCATGTAGGCGACCTTGCCGCCCTTGTAGCCGCTCTTGAACTGCTTTCCGACCGTGACGTACTTCTTCCAGTCGTTCTGCCACAGCTGGGCGACCGCCTCGCGGTCCGTGGGCAGACCGGCGGCCTCGAAGTAGTCCTTGCGGTAGCAGACCGCCATGGGGCCGATGTCGGTGCCGAGGCCGATCACCTTGCCGTCCTTGCCGGTGACCTGGTTCTGCTTCCAGGGCAGGAAGTGATCGGTGCCCGGCACCTTCGCGAGGTCGACGAACTTGTCCGCGCGGGTGTCGACCAGCTCCTTGGCCCGGCCTATCTCGATGCCCTGGATGTCCTTGAGCCCGCTGCCCGCGGCGAGATGGGTCTGCAGCGCGGTGTAGTAGGTCTGCTCGTCGCCCGCGATGTCCGCCTTGATCTCGACGTCGGGGTGCTGCTTCATGTACTCGTCGAGCAGGCCGGTCTCCTTGAAGCCCATCACCCCGTACAGCCCCATGGTGATGGTGGTCTTCCCGTCCTTGACGCCGCCGCCCGTGCCGGAGCTGCCGCCGCCTCCGCACGCGGCGAGCAGGCCGAGCGCCGCGCTCGCGGCCAGCAGGGCGGTGCCCCTGCGGCGCAGGGACTTCCGGATCGTCTTCATGTGTGTCCTCCCAGGCGGCTCCGGCGCACCGGAGACAGGCGTCGGCCGTCCAGCCGACATGTGAGACAGAAGTGGGCACGTTCCCAATCGAGGGTGGGAACGTGCCCAACTCGGGGTGGGCACGTTCCCAGGTGAACGGAAGACTGGCCGCCCCGCGCGGCGTGTGTCAAGAACCTGAAGGCGGTTTGTTGCGGGAGGGCGCGCCGCGGACGACAGTCGAACTCCGGGTCCGCTCCCGTTCGTTGACCTCGCCTTCTGGCACAATGCGCAGGTGAACGGCGTGCAGCCAGCAGCGAACCGGGAGAGCGACATGGGGGGACAGGACCGGCCGACCATCAAGACCGTGGCGGCCCGGGCGGGCGTGGGCCGGACGACGGTTTCAAGGGTCATCAACGGCTCGGAGCTCGTGAGTGACGCGGCCCGGGAGGCGGTGCTCAGCGCCATCACCGAACTCGGCTACGTGCCCAACTCGGTGGCGCGCGGCCTCGTCACCCGGCGGACCAACTCGATCGCCCTGGTCATCCCCGAGTCCGAGAGCCGGCTCGGTGCGGAGCCCTACTTCTCCGCCGTGATCCGCGGGGTCAGCGCGGCGCTGCGGGACACCAGGACCCAGCTCCAGCTGGTCCTCGTCCGGGACAGGGAGGAGCGGGACCAGCTGACCGGGCACGTCGCCGAGCGCCGGGTGGACGGGGTGCTGCTCGTCTCCGTGCACGAGCGGGACCCGCTGCCCGGCATCCTGGAGAACCTGGGACTGCCCACCGTCCTCGCGGGCCGGCGCTCGCCGGAGGAATCGCTGAGCCACGCGTGCTCGGACAACCGGGAGGGTGGCCGGACGGCGGGGCGGCATCTGCTCGCGCGCGGCCGGCGGGCCGTCGCCACCATCGCGGGCCCGCTCGACATGGACGTCTCGCGCAGCCGTCTCCAGGGCTGGCGGGACGCCATGGCGCAGGCGGGGGTGGCGCCGGACGAGCGCCGGGTCGCCGTCGCCGACTTCACCGAGGAGGGGGGAGCGGCCGCCATGCGATCACTTCTTGAACGCTCGCCCGATCTGGACGCCGTCTTCGCCGCCTCCGACGTCATGGCCGCCGGTGCCCTCCTCGAACTGCGCCGCCAGGGGCGGCGGGTACCGGAGGACGTGGCGGTGGTCGGATTCGACGACTCGTTCATCGCCCGCTACGCGTACCCCTCGCTCACCAGCGTGCGTCAGCCGGTCGAGGAGATCGGCGCGACGATCGCCCGGATCCTGCTGGCGGAGATCGCGGACCCGGACGCGGAGCGGCAGCGGCTGACGCTGCCGACCGAACTGATCGTGCGCGACTCGTCGTAGGGCCTTCCTGCTACCGGGCCACCCCGGCGCGGGTGCTCGTGCAGGGGTGTCGATCGGCCCCGGACTGTCACCCTCCGGGGTCTTCCGGTCGGTGCGTGATCGGAAGGGGTCGATTGCGGTCAGTACCGGGAAGGTGGATGTCCCGTGGCCGGGATTGTTCGTTCATGGATGCCATGAAGGACGTGGGAAGAATCGTTTCCGCCGAGGAGGCGGCGCCCTCGGTGCCGACGGACGGCGACGTCGGGTCCGGCGGGGGGCCCGGGGGAGGGCCCGGCGCTGGAGCGACTGGTTCCGCGGCGGGCGCGGCGGCCTCCGTCGTCTCGGGGACGCCGATCTACGACGCGCTCCTGGCCGAGTGGAAGCGGGAGCGCAGGCATCCGCCGGGTGGCCCCGTCCCGACGGGCCTCGGTCGCCCGCGCCGGGAGGCGGAGCCGCTCGCTCCGGCACCGGCGCCGCCGCGGTGGGTGCCGCAGGGGCGCGCCGCGTCCTGAATCGGGACCTGGTCCACGCCTGGGGGCTGCCGGCCCCGCGAGGCCGCCTTCGCGGTGTTCGAGCGGAACTCGGCGTGCGCGGGACGCCGACGCGGGAGCGGTGCGGACCCGGGAGTGCCGGGTCCGCACCGCTCGCGCCGCCCTGGATCAGTTGAGCTCGTCGGGGTGCGGGCCGGTGCGCAGGTCGCGGTCGAGCGCGGCGACGGCGGTCATCTCCTCGTCCGTGAGGGCGAAGTCGAAGACGTCGAGGTTCTCGCGGATGCGGGCCGGCGTCACCGACTTGGGGATGACGACGTTGCCGAGCTGGAGGTGCCAGCGCAGCACGACCTGGGCCGGGGACTTGCCGTGCCGGGCGGCGATCGTCGTGATCGCCTCGTCCTGGAGGACGGCGCCCTGCGCCAGCGGGCTCCAGGCCTCCGTGGCGATGCCGAGCCGGTCGTGCGCGGCGCGCAGCTCGGCCTGCTGGAGGCCGGGGTGCAGCTCGATCTGGTTGACGGCGGGAACCAGGTCGGAGTCGGCGACGAGGCGGTCGAGGTGCCGCGGCTGGAAGTTGGAGACGCCCGCGGCACGGATGCGGCCGTCGGCGGCCAGCTTCTCGATGGCCTTCCAGGACTCGCGGTACAGGTCACGGGCCGGGGTGGGCCAGTGGATCAGGTACAGGTCGACGTGGTCGAGGCCCAGCTTGGCCAGGCTGGCGTCGAACGCCCGCAGCGTGGCGTCGTAGCCCTGGTCGGCGTTCCACAGCTTCGTGGTGACGAAGAGCTCGTCGCGGGCGATGCCGGAGTCGGCGAGGGCGCGGCCGACGCCCGTCTCGTTGCCGTAGATCGCGGCGGTGTCGATGCTGCGGTAGCCGGCCTCCAGGGCCGCGGTGACGGCGGCCGTCGTCTCGGGGTCGGGGACCTGGAAGACGCCGAAGCCGAGCTGCGGGACGGTGACGCCGTTGTTGAGCGTGACGGTGGGGACGGTGGTGGGTGCCATGGTGCGCTTGCCTTTCGGGGTACGGGCCGGGCCCGTGGTCGTACTGAGGGAATCGGGGGTCACGGAGGAGGGGGAGGGGGAGGGGAACGCCGTCAGCGGGTGAGGGCGGCGGTGCCTGCGGCGGCCGCGGCGAAGTCGTTGTCCTGCTCGGGGGTGCCGCCGCCGACCCCGATGGCGCCGACGAGGCGTCCGTCGCGGTGCAGGGGGCGGCCGCCGGCGATGAAGAGGAGCGGCTTGTCGAGGGCGGTGGGCAGGGTGTGGAACGGGCCGTCGGGCGTGACCAGGTGCGCCAGGTCGGCCGTGGGGGCGTCGAGCTGGAGGGCCGTGTAGGCCTTGCGCGTGCTGGTCTCGCCGGAGATGAGGACGGCGCGGTCGTCGCGGCGGAAGGCCAGGAGGTGTCCGCCGGCGTCGAGCACGGTGACGCTGACCGTGACGTCGGCCGCCTCGGCGGCAGCGGCAGCGGCCGCGACCAGGGTCTCGGCGTCGGCGGTGGTCAGCGGGGCGACGGCGGGGGCGGTGGTGCTCATGACGGGTCCTTCGGGGGGTGCGGGTGGGGCGGTGGGAGGGGTGGTCAGCGGCCGGCCGGGACCGGCGCGGGCTCGGCCGCGGCGGAGCCGGTGACGACGCGGGTCGCGGTGCGCGCACGCCGGTCGAGGGCGGCGGCGACGAGGGCGAGGATCAGCGCGGTTCCGGCGAGCAGGGCGCCGACCCAGTTCGGCGACGTGTAGCCGAGGCCGGCGGAGATGACGATGCCGCCGAGCCAGGCCGCGAGCGCGTTGCCGAGGTTGAAGGCGCCGATGTTGGCGGCGGAGGCGAGGGTCGGGGCGGCCGAGGCCTGGTCGAGGACCCACTTCTGCAGCGGCGGCACGGTCGCGAAGCCGAGGGCGCCGATCAGCGAGAGCGTGATCGCGGCGAGGACCTTGTTGTGGGCGGTCGCGGTGAACAGGAGCAGGGCGGCGCTGAGTCCGGCCAGTGCGGTGAACAGCATCGGCATCAGGCGGCGGTCCGCGAAGCGGCCGCCGATCAGGTTGCCCAGGAACATGCCGGTGCCGAAGAGGACGAGCAGCCAGGTGACGGCGCCCTCGGTGTAGCCGGTGACCTCGGTCATCATCGGGGTGATGTAGGTGATCGCGGCGAAGACACCGCCGTAGCCGAGGACGGTCATCGCCATCGCGAGCCAGACCTGGACGTTCTTGAAGGCGGCGAACTCGCGCCGGACGCTCACCGACTGCGGGCGGCCCGTTTCGGGGACGAGCTTGGCGACGCCGAGGAAGCCGACGATGCCGAGCGAGGCGACGATCAGGAACGTGACGCGCCAGCCGGCGGCCTGGCCGATCGAGGTGCCGCCGGGGACGCCGACGATGTTGGCGACCGTGAGGCCCATGAACATCAGGGAGATGGCGGAGGCCTTCTTCTGCGGTGCCACGAGGTCGGCGGCGACCACCGAGCCGATGCCGAAGAACGCACCGTGGGCGAGTGAGGCGACGACCCGGCCGGCCAGCATGAGGCCGAAGGTGGGGGCGAGGGCGGAGAGCGTGTTCCCGACGACGAACAGGGCCATCAGGGCCATGAGCATCTTCTTGCGGGACACCTTGGTGCCGAGGACGGTCAGCAGCGGGGCGCCGACGACGACGCCGAGGGCGTATCCGGAGACCAGCCAGCCGGCCGTCGGGATCGAGACGCCGAAGTCGCCCGCGACCTGGGGCAGCACGCCCATGATCACGAA
>NZ_WWIA01000758.1 GCF_009870065.1 Streptomyces sp. SID5785
ATGGTCTTCCAGTTCGCGGACGTGGCGATGCTGGAGCGCGGCGCGACCCTGTGGCACACCCACTCCCCCGATCCGATGACCCGGATCCTGGACGGCCTGGAGCGGTCCGGGCGCCCGCTGCCCGACCTGGTCGTCGCGGACCACGGCTGGGCGGGCTGCGCAGCCCAGCGCGGCCTGGACTCGGTGGGCTACGCGGACTGCAACGACCCGGCGCTGTTCGTCGGCGAGGCCGAGGGCACGATGCAGGTCACGGTTCCCCTGGACGACCATGTGACGAGCCCCCGCCACTACGACCCGATGACGGCGTACCTCCTGAACGCGGCGGGGCTGCTGGACAGTTGATCCTTCTGCCCCCGTACGATGCACGGGGGCAGAAGATCATTCCGGGGGGAAGCATGCCGAGTTACCACGAAGTGCTGACGACGGACCTGTCGAAGCTGACGACGGCGGCGGAGAAGTGGGACGCGATGGCGACGTCGCTCCACGACCACGTGGAGCCCGCGTACCGGGACGACGTGCACAAGATCTCGCTGGGCGGCCCGATCTGGAACGGGCTGAGCGCGAACGCGGCCAACGCCCGGTTCGACGTCACGCTCAAGGAGATCCAGGCCGCGCAGAAGGAGGCCAAGGCCGTCGCCTCCCTGCTGCGTGACGCACACACCCAGTTCGTCGACCTCAGGAAGAAGGTCGAACAGGCCAGGGACGACGCGGTCAAGGCCGGGATGAAGGTCTCCGACCAGGGCGTGTGCCACTTCGACTTCTCGAAGGTGAGCCAGGACGAGGCGTTCTCGATCCACCACGACCCCGACCTCCCCGCGACCGAACGCTCGTGGACCGCGCACATCGCCACGGCGGTGGAGGCGGTCGGCGACGCGGACGAGGGCGTCAGGATCGCGCTGAAGGCGGTCGTGCAGGACAGCGACCCGCTCAAGGGCATGCCCGGCGGTTTCAACGCGGGCGCCAAGGGCGACGTCGAGGTCTACGAGGCGGACGCCGTCGAGGACATCGCGCAGCGCGTCGCCGACGGCAAGAAGGTGTCGGCGCAGGAGATGGAGCAGCTCCAGCGGGCGCTGCGCGACAACCACGACGACCGGGCCTTCAGCCAGGAGCTGCTGCACGACCTGGGCCCGCACACCACGATCGAGCTGGGCAACGAGCTGAACGACCGGGTGCAGGACGCCGACGGCAGCGAGAAGCTGCAACTGGCGGACATCCAGCAGAACCTCGCCAACTCCATGGCGACGGCGACGGCCGTGCCCGGCAGCGTGAAGGACATGCCGCCCGGCTCCCCGGCGTTCAACGCCTGGGTGAACAGCAAGGACGGCGCCTTCTACAAGGAGTGGTCCGACTCCATGAAGAAGGAGGGGACGAAGAACTTCGGCCCCAACACCAATCCGCTGTACGGCTACCAGTCGTACGTGAGCCTGATGCAGCACGCCGACAAGGACTTCGACGACCAGTTCCTGTACGACCTCGGCGAGCAGACCATTCAGGCGGAGAAGGACCATCCGGGGATCTTCACGATGTGGGGTCCCGGCCACGACGGCATCGAGACGGACGCGGTGGACGGCGCCCTCGATCTGATGAGCCGCAACCCGGATGCCGCCACCGCGTTCTTCGACCCGTCGGGGAACGGCTCGGGCGCCGACCACGTCGGCAACGACCACCTGAAGTACCTCGCCGGAAGCGGTGACGGCGCCCGCGAGTGGCCGAAGAACGTCATCACCGGCTACGCGGTCACCGAGCTGGACGACCCGACGAGCCGCATCGGTCTGGGCCGGGCCCTGGAGGCGGCGACCACCGGGCACGAGCCGCTCCACGAGGGCGAGTCGGGCGGGAAGCCCGGCCCGCACACGGCGGCGCAGGCCCGGGTCATGCAGAGCACGATCGAGGTGCTCGACGACGGTGCGGGCGGCGAGGAAGTCCACGCCAACCTGCGCAGGCCGCTGGGGCACGCGATCGCCGACTACGCCATGGACAACCACAACATCCTGGCCGAGAACGGCACCAAGTACGGGAGCCCGCACGGCAAGGACGAGGTCTGGACGGACGGCGACAAGTCCGGGATCACCGTCGGCAAGGACAGCCTCATGCGCGTGATGCGCGGTGTGTCCTCCGACGACCAGACGTACGCCCTGCTCCAGGACACCCAACGGCAGTACGCGCTCGACCGGATGACGGAGGCACCGGACGCCCCGGGCGGCGGCAACGACGCCTGGAAGAACCCCGCCCGTGATCTCGGCGCCGTCACCGGCGCGATGAACTCGATCGGGTCCGACGTCATCCTCGACGAGCGCGACGGCAAGATCGCCGCGGCCAACGACATGGCCCGGTACGCGTACCACGGGGCCGGCGCCCCGATCACCGGGCTGCCGGTCCTGGGCGACACGGCGCAGCGCCTGGTGGACGCGGCGACGTACGAGTGGTCCAAGGACGTGGCGGACGCGGCGAGTTCGCAGGCGCAGGAGAAGAACTCGGACCACTACTCGTCCGGCATCAACGGCACGTACGACATGATCGACAAGTGGGCCGTGGACCGCGGCGTCGACATCGACGACGAGAGCAACGCGCGGCACGACCCGAACTGGGACGCATGGCAGGCGATGCGGGACGAGGCGAAGCAGTCCTACGGGACGTCCCGGGGCGACGCCGCCGTCTACCTGGGCTGGGAGTGAGGCACGGTGGAGACCGCACGCACGCGTGACGTGACGGAGGCCGGCGGCGGGCCGGGGGCGCCGCGGCGCCGGCGGCGGGGCGTCCTGGCCGCGGCGCTGACCGCCGCGGTCGTGCTGCTCGGCGGCGGCACGTTCGCCTACTTCCACACGAACGTGCTGGGCCCGGACCGGATCTGCCACGGCTGGGTGACGCCGGACGCCGCCGCGGCGGCGCTCGGCGGCGGCCTGGGCCGGGTGTCGGCCTCCGAGGACTCGGCGACCGGCTGCACGGTGGAGCTCACCGGCTGGCTGCCGGGCAAGGAGAAGCGGCTGAGTCTGCGCAGCGTGCGGGAGCAGTCCGGTTTCCCGTTCCGCAAGGGGGTCTGGGAGGTCTCGGCGGGCCGGCCCGTGCAGCTGGGCGCGGCCCCGGGCACGTACGACGCGTACGGCGGCTGGGCCCTCGTCCCGGCCTGCAAGGGCACGGACGGAGCGGTTCCCGCGGTGCGGGCCGACGTGACCGGGCAGGACGCGCCGGGTGACGCCGACGGCATGCGGCGCGTGGTCACGTCGGCCGCGCAGGCGCTCGCGGCGGACGCCGGGTGCGCCGGGCCGGACAGCCGGTCGAGCCGCACCCTGGTCCCGTCCGCGCCGCGCGACACCGACCCGGAGAAGGTCTGCGGCATCGCGGGATTCCGGCTCCCCGGGGTCCGTGGCCCGCAGGGTTCCGCCCTGCGCGAGGAGATCACGGGGTCGCTGTCCGCGGGCCTCTACTGCGACGTGTCGTTCGCGGGCGACAAGGAGGGGCCGTTCGCCCGGTTCGCCGTCGTGCGCGATCCGGCGATGGCCGCCACGCTGAAGGGCCGCGCGTTCGACCGCGTCCGGTGCGCCGGGCAGGAGACGGTGCTCGCCCACGACCTGCGGTACCTCGACGACTCCGAGCGGGCCGCCACGCGCGTACCGGACACGGCGCGGCTCGCCGACACGTTCGGCGCGGCGGCGCGCGGCGCGCTGCACTGCGGCTGACGCCGCCGGCACCACCGACACACCGAGAGGCCGGTCCGCACGGACCGGCCGTTCCGGCACAGGGGAGGACACACACCATGAGCGACGTGGGCATGCGACTGAACCAGGCTCCGGGTGACCAGGGCGGTGGCGGTCTCCAGGGGCCCTACCTCGCCTCGACACCGGCGGAGAAGAAGAAGGCGGCGAAGTCCATCGAGGAGACGATCGAGCCGGGCACCCGCACGGCGGGGGATCTCGCCGACGAGTCGACCGGCGCCGCGGTCAAGGAGTTCGGCCCGAAGGACGGCGACGGCTGGGCGACCTCGGGCGCGCTGAAGTCGGCCCACACCACGTGGGGCGAGCAGGTGCAGGCGCTGATGACCCGGCTCGGCGGCGAGAAGCAGTCGCTGCGCGCCACGAACACGCTGTTCGGCGGCACGGACCACCAGGTGGGCGGCCGGGCCCAGCAGGTGCCGTCCCCGCTGACCGGGTACTGAGCCCGCGGGAGCGGCCCCGCCCGGTCAGGCGGGCGGGGCGAGCCGCCGGCCGAGGGGGCTCAGCCGGTGCAGCACGTACTTCCCGTCGCGGCGGCTGAGCACGAGACCGGCGTCGCGCAGCAGGGCGAGCTGCTGGCTGGCCGTGGGCACGGAGACCGCGATCGCGGTGGCCGTCTCGGTGGTCGTGCGGCAGCCCCCGGCGGACAGGTGGGCGACGATCGCGGCGCGGGTGGGCCCGATCAGCCGTTCCAGCGGCCCGGAGGCGGCGCCGTCGGCGAGGGCGAGGTCCGTGCCCTGCCGGTCGACCGGGTAGATGAGGACGGGCTTGAGCGCGCAGTCGGCCAGGCTGATCGGCACCCGGTGGCAGAAGAACGAGGGCACGAGGTCGAGCCCGCGCCCCTCCAGGTGGAGATCGCGGTCGACGGGATAGCCGACCTCCAGGACGGGCGGCCGCCACACGGCCAGCGGGCGCAGCGAGTCGAGCAGGGACTCGCTGCCGCCGGCCAGGAGCAGCCGGGTGCGCAGGGCGACGTCGGCGGCGACCCGGGAGAGCACCGTCGGCCAGACCGGGGCCAGTGCGGTGTCCCGGTAGCCGTGCAGGGAGCGGCCGAGCCAGGTCATGGTGGCGGGCGCGCCGCGGCCGAGCGCCTCGGTCCAGCCGGGCATCGCGGTGACGGCGGCGAGCTGTTCCATCTCCTGGCGCAGCCGTCGGCACGGGGTCGCGAGGACGGTGTCGACGCCCTCGTCCCAGCCGCCTCCGACGGGCGGGGTGAGGAAGTCGGGGAAGTAGGCGACGTTGCGCACCAGGGCGGTGAGCATGGCGCCCGACCTGCGCAGCGGTTCGCGGGCGCGCAGCCCCGCGAGGGTGCTGCGCCGCCAGGTGCCCAGGACGGGCTCGTCCTGTCGTGTCTGCAGCCGGACGAGGCTGCTCGCGACCTCCCAGAACGGATCCGGTTCCGGCACCAGGCGCAGCCTGAGCAGATCGTCCCCGGTGAAGTGAATTCGCAGCATCGCTGCACCCCCGATGGTTCCCCCGTGCGGTCCTGCGTGAGGACCCTTACCCGCGTCGGGCACGAGTCCGACATTTTGGCCCTGCCCAAACGGTGCTGCCAAGCCTTTCCGCGACACGCGACGCTCTCGTGGCAAGCAACACAAACGGGAGGAATCGCATGAACCTGCGAGCCAAGGCGGCCGCGGCCCTGCTGACCACGGGGATCGCCGCCTCCGCACTCGTCGCCGTGCCGGGCACGGCGGCGGCCGACAGCGCGAAGGACTGCCCCAAGGGAGCGATCTGCTTCTACTCGGGGCCGAACCAGAGCGGCAAGCTCAAGAAGAAGGTCTGGGCGAACTGGTCGGGTTCGCTCACCGGCATCCGGTCGTACTTCAACAACGGCAAGCCGCAGCCGGGCCTCGACCACGTCCAGCTGAAGTACTCGTACTGGGTGCACGGCCACTACCGCTCGGTCTCGCAGTGCGTGCACTACGGCGCCTCGGAGGGCAAGGGCAACATCGGCTACGCCAACGACGACCACGGCTACTCCAACGCCACGGTCAAGGGCGTCAAGTGGCGCGGCGAGTGCTGATCACCACGGTGTGATCAGCACGACGTGATCACCACGGTGTGATCGCCACGGTGTGATCACCAGGGGTTGAGACCCTCGGTCCGGCGCTGGGCGAAGCCCGGTGTCGGATCGAGGTACACCCGCTGCACCGCCGGGTACCGCTCGCGCAGCCGCCGCGACGCGTCCTCGCAGGCCCACTCGATCTGGGCGGCGGTCGACGCGTCGCGGAAGTCGACCTTCGCGGCGACGAGGGCCTCGCGCGGGCCCTGCACCAGCGTGGTCAGCTCCAGGACGGCCTCGACGTGCTCGACGCCGAGCAGCACCTCGCGGATGCCGTCCCGGACCGACGCGGGCAGCGGGCGCCCGACGAGCAGTTCCGCGTTGGACCGCCCGAGCACCCAGGCCACCCACAGCAGCAGCGCGCCGATGCCGAGCGAGGCGATGCCGTCCCACACGCCCGAGCCGGTGAGCTGCCCGCCGAGCAGCCCGCCCGCGGCGAGCAGCAGACCGGCGAGCGCCGCGCTGTCCTCCAGGACGACGGCCTTGACGGCCGTGTCGGGGGTGCGCCGCAGATACGTGCGGAACGGCGTGCGGGTGCGGGCCGCCGCGCCGCGGGCCTGGCGCACCGCGGTCCGCAGCGAGAAGCCCTCCAGGACGAAGGCGACCGCGAGCACGATGTACGAGACGAGGGGGTCGCCCAGGTCCTCGCCTGCGACCAGGGTGTGGATGCCGTCGTAGAGGGAGAAGACGGCGCCGCCGACGAACGTGGCGACGGCGGCGAGCAGCGCCCACACGTAGCGCTCGCCGCCGTAGCCGAGCGGGTGCTCCTCGTCGGCGGGCTTCTCGCTGCGCTTGAGCGAGGTGAGCAGGAGCAGCTCGGTGACGGTGTCGGCGAACGAGTGCGCGGCCTCGGAGAGCATCGCGCTGGATCCGCTGATGACTCCGGCGACGGCCTTGGCGAGGGCGATGCCCAGGTTGGCGGCCGCGGCGACGACGACGGTGAAGACGCTCTCGCCGCCCGCCGGCGGGTCCGCCGGCTCCGCCGGTGCGGTCGCTTCCTTCTCGTCAGCCCCTGCGTCGCTCATGTATCGGGACGGTATGTCCGTTCAGCGGGGAACGCGAACGACGCCTTCCTGGATGACGGTGATCGCGAGCTGTCCGTCCTGGGTGTAGATGCGGGCCTGGCCGAGTCCGCGGCCGCCGGACGCGGACGGTGACTCCTGGTCGTAGAGCAGCCACTCGTCGGCCCGGAAGGGGCGGTGGAACCACATGGCGTGGTCGAGCGAGGCGCCGACGACGTCACCGACGGCCCAGCCGCCGCGCCCGTGCGCGAGGAGCACCGAGTCGAGCAGCGTCATGTCGGACACGTAGGTGGCGAGGCAGACGTGCAGGAGCGGGTCGTCGGCGAGTTTGCCGCCGGCCTTGAACCACACCTGGGAGCGGGGCGGCTGCGGCTTGCCGACGAACGCGAACGGCGGCGCGTCCACGTAGCGCAGGTCGATGGCCTCGCGGGCCTCGAGGAGCCGGGCGACGACGTCCGCGGAGAGCACGGAGTCCGCGTAGCGCGGGAGCAGTTCGGCGGCCGTGGGCAGCGACTCGGGGTCGGGCGCGGACGGCATCGGCGCCTGGTGGTCGAGCCCGTCCTCGTACGTCTGGAAGGACGCGGAGAGGTGGAAGATCGGCTGGCCGTGCTGGACGGCGACGACGCGGCGCGTGGTGAAGGAGCGGCCGTCGCGGATGCGGTCCACGGTGTAGACGATGGGCGCGCCCGGGTCGCCCGCGACGAGGAAGTACGCGTGCAGGGAGTGGGCGTGCCGGTCGGCCGGGACGGTCCGTCCGGCGGCGACCAGTGCCTGGGCCGCCACCTGCCCGCCGAACACGCGCGGGACGACGGCGGACCGGGACCGGCCGCGGAAGATGTCCTCCTCGATCTGCTCGAGGTCGAGCAGATCGAGGAGGGACGTGAGTGCCTGGTGCATGGGTCAGTTGTATCCGGCGGCTGTGTGCGGCCGGTTACAGGCCCATGTTCTTCGCGATGATCATCTTCATGACCTCGCTGGTGCCGCCGTAGATGCGGTTCACACGGTTGTCGGCGTACAGACGGGCGATCGGGTACTCGTTCATGAACCCGTAGCCGCCGTGCAGCTGGAGGCAGCGGTCGATGACGCGGTGGGCGACCTCGGTGCAGAAGAGCTTCGCGGAGGCGGCCTCGGCGGCGGTCAGCTCACCGGCGTCGAGGGCCTCGAGGGCGCGGTCGGCGACGGCCTCGGCGGCGTCCACCTCGGCCTGGCAGGCGGCCAGCTCGAACTTGGTGTTCTGGAAGGACGCGACGGGCTTGCCGAAGACGGCGCGCTCCTGGACGTACTCCTTGGCGAACCGGACGGCGGCCTTGGCCTGCGCGTACGCGCCGTAGGCGATGCCCCAGCGCTCGGAGGCCAGGTTCGTGCCGAGGTAGCCGAAGCCCTTGTTCTCCTCGCCGAGGAGGTCCTCGGCGGGGACCTTGACGTCGACGAACGCGAGCTCGGCGGTGTCGGAGGTGCGCAGGCCGAGCTTGTCGAGCTTGCGGCCGATGGAGTAGCCCTCGGACTTGGTGTCGACGGCGAAGAGGGAGATGCCGAAGCGACGGTCCTCGGCGGTGGGCGCGGAGGTGCGGGCGCAGACGATGACGCGGTCGGCGTGGACGCCGCCGGTGATGAAGGTCTTGGCGCCGTTGAGGACGTAGTGCGTGCCGTCCTCGGAGAGCTTGGCGGTGGTCTTCATGCCCGCGACGTCGGAGCCGGTGCCCGGCTCGGTCATCGCGAGGGCCCACATCTCCTCGGCGGAGACGAACTTCGGCAGGTAGCGCTTCTTCTGCTCGTCGGTCGCGAGCATCTTGATGTAGGGCAGGGCGAGCAGGGTGTGCACGCCGGAGCCGCCGAAGGACACGCCCGCGCGGGCGGTCTCCTCGTACTGGATGGCCTCGAACTTGTGCGAGTCCATGCCCGCGCCGTCGTACTCCTCCGGCACGTTGATCCCGAAGAGGCCGAGCTCGGCCATCTTGCCGTAGAGCTCCCGGGGGACGATGCCCTCCTGGAACCACTCGTCGTAGTGCGGGACGACCTCGGCCTCGATGAAGGCGCGCAGGGTCTCCCGGAACGCCTCGTGGTCCTCATTGAAAACGGTACGGCGCACGGAATGCTCCCTCTACGACCTCATACGACGACTAAGCGCTTGCTCATGGAACGTTACCGGCCAGTCACCGCACCGTCCAGAGACGCGCGTCACTCCGGCGCACCCCAGCGTGCCGGATACGTCACCGCGCCGCAGCCGCGGCGAAGGCGCCCCGCGCCAGCTTGTGCAGCATCCCGGCGGTGCCGGCCCGGCCCGGCAGCGCGCCGGGGCGGCTCAGGTGCGGCGTCGAGTTGAGCAGCCCGAAGACCGCGTGCACCGCCACGCGCGCGTGCGGCTCGGCGAGCTCCGGATAGACCTTGCGCACGGCCTCCACCCACAGCTCCACGTACTGGCGCTGCAACTGGCGCACCAGCTTGCGGTCGCTGTCGCGCAGCCGGTCCAGCTCGCGGTCGTGCAGCGTGATCAGGTCGCGGTCGTCGATCGCGAAGTCGATGTGGCCCTCGATCAGCGAGTCGAGCAGCTCCTCGGGGCCCTGACCGGCCTCCGCGACCCGGTGCTTGCCACCGGTCAGGAGCTGACCGCTGATGCCGACGAGCAGCTCGGCGAGCATCGCGTCCTTGCCCGCGAAGTGCCGGTACAGACCGGGGCCGCTGATGCCGACCGCGGCACCTATCTCATCGACCCCCACACCGTGGAAGCCCCGCTCGGCGAAGAGCCGGGCGGCCTCCCTGAGGATCTGCTCGCGCCGCGTGGGGGCGTCGGTTCTGGTGGCCATGGCTGCAATTCTAGACAGGGCTGTTAGCGAGCGTTAACCTGAACGCACAGCGTTAACGCTCATTAACTCGGTGAGGGGACCGCACGATGCACGAGGCACCGGAGCTGACGAGCGCGGCCGACCCCGCGTCGGAGGCGTGGCGGGCCAACGAGGCGGCGCACCGCGCCCTCGGCGACGAGCTGCGCACCCGGCTCGCCGCGGCCCGGCTCGGCGGCGGCGAGAAGGCCCGCGCCCGGCACACCGCCCGCGGCAAGCTGCTGCCGCGCGAGCGGGTGGACGCGCTGCTCGACCCGGGCTCCCCCTTCCTGGAGCTGGCACCGCTGGCGGCCGACGGGATGTACGGGGACCAGGCGCCCGCCGCCGGCGTGATCGCCGGGATCGGCCGGGTCAGCGGCCGCGAGTGCGTGATCGTGGCCAACGACGCGACGGTCAAGGGCGGCACGTACTACCCGATGACCGTGAAGAAGCACCTGCGCGCCCAGGAGGTGGCGCTGGAGAACAGGCTGCCGTGCATCTACCTGGTCGACTCCGGCGGCGCCTTCCTGCCGATGCAGGACGAGGTCTTCCCGGACCGCGAGCACTTCGGCCGGATCTTCTACAACCAGGCACGGATGTCCGGCGCGGGCATCCCGCAGATCGCGGCGGTGCTCGGCTCCTGCACGGCCGGCGGCGCGTACGTCCCGGCGATGAGCGACGAAGCGGTGATCGTGCGGAACCAGGGCACGATCTTCCTCGGCGGCCCGCCCCTGGTGAAGGCGGCCACCGGCGAGGTCGTCACCGCCGAGGAGCTCGGCGGCGGCGAGGTCCACTCCCGCGTCTCGGGCGTCACGGACCACCTCGCGGAGGACGACGCGCACGCGCTGCGCATCGTGCGCACCATCGTCGCGACGCTCCCCGAGCGCGGCGCGCTGCCGTGGTCGGTGCGGGCCGCGATCGAGCCCAAGGTCGACCCGGCGGGCCTGTACGGCGCGGTGCCGGTGGACTCGCGCACTCCGTACGACGTCCGTGAGGTCATCGCGCGCGTGGTGGACGGCTCGCAGTTCGCCGAGTTCAAGTCCGAGTACGGGCAGACGCTCGTCACCGGCTTCGCCCGGATCCACGGCCACCCGGTCGGCATCGTGGCGAACAACGGCATCCTGTTCTCCGAATCCGCCCAGAAGGGCGCCCACTTCATCGAGCTGTGCGACCAGCGCGGCATCCCGCTGGTCTTCCTGCAGAACATCTCGGGCTTCATGGTCGGCAGGGACTACGAGGCGGGCGGCATCGCCAAGCACGGCGCCAAGATGGTCACCGCGGTGGCCTGCACGCGCGTGCCGAAGCTGACCGTCGTGATCGGCGGCTCGTACGGCGCGGGCAACTACTCGATGTGCGGCCGGGCGTACTCGCCGCGCTTCCTGTGGATGTGGCCCGGCGCCAAGATCTCCGTCATGGGCGGCGAGCAGGCCGCGTCCGTCCTCGCCACGGTCAAGCGCGACCAGCTGGAGGGGCGCGGCGAGGAGTGGCCCGCCGAGGACGAGGAGACCTTCAAGGCCCCGATCCGCGCCCAGTACGAGACGCAGGGCAGCGCCTACTACGCGACGGCCCGACTGTGGGACGACGGCGTGATCGACCCGATGGAGACCCGCCAGGTGCTCGGCCTGGCCCTGACCGCGTGTGCGAACGCCCCGCTGCCGGAGAAGTCCCCCGGCTTCGGCGTCTTCCGGATGTGACGGCGGTGACGGCGGCGACAGCGCGGCAGAGGCGAGAGCGGCAGTGGTGGCAGGGACGAACAGTGATGGGGAGAGGCCGACGATGATGTTCGAGACCGTACTGGTGGCCAACCGCGGCGAGATCGCGGTCCGCGTCATCCGCACGCTGCGGGCGCTCGGCATCCGCTCGGTGGCCGTGTACAGCGACGCCGACGCGGACGCGCGGCACGTGCGCGAGGCCGACGAGGCGGTGCGGATCGGCCCGCCGCCTGCCACCGAGAGCTATCTGTCGGCCGAGCGGCTGATCGAGGCGGCGCGCAGCACGGGCGCCCAGGCCGTCCACCCGGGCTACGGCTTCCTCGCGGAGAACGCGTCGTTCGCGCGGGCCTGCGAGGAGGCCGGGCTGACCTTCATCGGCCCGTCCGCCGACGCCATCGCGCTGATGGGCGACAAGATCCGCGCCAAGGAGACCGTGCAGGCGGCGGGGGTCCCCGTGGTACCGGGCGGGCGCGACCCCGATCTGGCGGACGCGGCCCGCGAGCTGGGCGCCCCGGTCCTGCTCAAGCCCTCGGCGGGCGGCGGCGGCAAGGGCATGCGCCTGGTGCGCGACCTGAGCGTCCTGGAGGACGAGATCGCGGCGGCGCGGCGCGAGGCGCGGGCCTCGTTCGGCGACGACACGCTGCTCGTCGAGCGCTGGGTCGACCGGCCCCGGCACATCGAGATCCAGGTCCTCGCGGACGCCCACGGCCACGTCGTGCACCTGGGCGAGCGCGAGTGCTCGCTCCAGCGCCGCCACCAGAAGGTCGTCGAGGAGGCGCC
>NZ_WWIA01000759.1 GCF_009870065.1 Streptomyces sp. SID5785
TATGCTCGACGGAGAACGTGATCTTTCCGCGTAGGCAGCCGCCCGGCTTCACCACCGCTCCCTGCACCGAATACTCGGGCTTCGCCGTGCCCGATCCGGAGATGAGCGGCGCATTGACCCGGGTATCGTCAGGGAACGCGAGCGACCACGGCTCCTGGCTGAACCCGGCCGTCGCGGAATCCTTGTCGATGCAGCCCTTGACCTCAAGAGACACCCAGACCGGATTGTCGTAGTCGGACACACCGTCCACCATATCGATCCGCGGGTCTGGATGTGTGTACGCGATCGCCGTGACAGTGCCTGAGACAGCCTCCCCCTTGGGACCCTTGTCGGTCCAGTGGTGGGCTTGCCCAAGCTTGAGGGGCCCTTCGTCCTGCTTCGGTGACGGGCTGACCGCCGGCTTCCGGCTGGGCTTGTTGTCCGCCGTGGCTTCGGTGCCGCCGTTGTTGCTGCACCCGGTGACGGCGAGCGCGGTGAGCAGTGCGGCGGCGAGGATGGTACGTCTCATGGTTCCCTCATGGTTGTTCAGCGTGCTGGGCACTGTCTGCGGGCGCCCCGGTTGCGTGCGATGCGTGACCACCGAGCGGGGCCGGGGCACTGCGTCGGCGGCAGTCAGATGACGATTCCGGCCTCGGTCGCGGCCCTCAGCCAGTCGGGGAACTCCCCCATGAGCCGGTCGTACAGGACACCGTCGGGGATCAGCTTCGGGTCCTTCCCGGCAGGGAAGAAGCCGGCGTTGTCGACGATCCGCTTCTTCGGGACGGCGAGATCGTCGAGCTTGTGCAGGAATTTGAACTCGTCATCGCCGTAACCGATGAACTGCCAGAACATGGGCAGAGTGGCGGCCTTGCACAGGGTCTGCTCGGCGGCGCGGCGGGAGTCGGGTGAGCCGTCGGTCTGGAAGATGACGAACGCCGGATCCTTCGACGCGGAGTCGAGATAGTGGTTGATGACCGTGTCCATGGCGGCGGCGTAGTTGGTGGTGCCCATGTGACCGTAGTGCTCGTGAAGTTTGTTGATCCGGCCCGGGTAGTTGTCGAGGCTGATGTCGACAGGGTCGTGGGCGTCGGTGTCGAAGAAGACGGTGGGGACGATGCCGTCGTCGTCGAGGTTCGCGGACAGACCGAGTGCCTGCTCGGCAAGGTGCTGCATGCTGCCGTCCTTGTAGTAGCGGCGCATGCTTCCTGACCGGTCGAGGACGAGGTAGACGGCGGCCCGTTGCTCGGCGAGACCACGCTTCTGCAGGGTGACCGCGGCGGTCTTGGTCAGGTTGACGAGGTCGGCTGGGACCTTCTCGACGTTGATCATGCGGGGTGCTCCTTGCGTGACGGTGTGATGGTTGACGATCCGTGAGACGGATTGGTTGCACCCGAGATGCGCACCCCGTCAGTCCTCGTCTCGGTCGTAGAGGTGGCCCCCATACCGGTCGTCGGCTCGGGCGCAGCCGCGGGGGTCGTCGTCCCAGTCGCACTGCCGGGGCTCGACCGACTCGGGTGCGGGTTCCGGGACGACGACCGGGTGGGCGGCGGTCACGGCAACAGCTCGCCTCGGGTCCGGAGTTCGTCGAGGACGGCGTTGCTGACCTGGTGCAGCGCCTCCTCGAGCTTCTTGGGCCGGGTCTGCGCGTACTGCTGGGCCTGCTCGCTCATGCCCGCCAGAAACTGCTTCAGCTCGGCGGTGTACTGGCTCTCGTACGGACGGTTCTGCGAGCCACATCAGTTCTCCTCTGCAGGGTTGTTGAGGTGCGGAGCTGCTTGGGCAGGTAGCCGGCCCCATACATGACGCGCGGGTTCGAGTCGGCCAGCCGCTTGCTGACGGCGGCGAGGTCGGTGAGCGCGATCTCGCGACCCTCCTCGTAGCGGGGGTGCGGCACAGGTGGATGTGGTGGATCGCGTCCGCAGGCCCGCCCCGATCGCCTCCTGGATACGGTCCTGGTACTGGTGGGCGGTACGTCACGAGAGTGGTGGCACCCAAGTTTCGGGTACTCGGGGTGCCGGGCGTGCGGCTGCGGGACAGTGGCGTGGTGA
Source organism: Streptomyces sp. SID5785 (assembly GCF_009870065.1). GTDB lineage: Bacteria > Actinomycetota > Actinomycetes > Streptomycetales > Streptomycetaceae > Streptomyces. Next base: position 2,028 of record NZ_WWIA01000759.1, read on the forward strand.
CTATCTGGGTGACTGTCATTGCGGCCGGCGCTGGCGTGGCTGGGGCGGGGATCGGGATTGTGGGCACGTACCTGAGTGAGCGGTGGCGTGCCCGGACGACTGCCGAGCAGGAGCGTCGTGCGACTGCTGTCCGGCTTCGCGATGAGCGGCGGGATGTGCTGGTCCGGTTCTTCGCTCACGCCAAGGAGGTTGAGCGGATGGCGGAGCGGCGTGAGGCCGAGGAAGACGTCTCCTACGAGGAGGCGTTGGACCTGACAAGCCGGTTGTGGCTTCTGCATGTCGAGGTGTCGTTGTTGTGTGGCGAGGGGGTGGCGTCGGCGGTTCATGACTTCACGGACCGTCTGGCTGTTGCCGCACGGCATGGGGTCGATGAGTACGTGCATGTGTATCTGGCGGGGACGCGCAATGCTGCTATCGCGGCTGCTCGTGGGGAGTTGGGTGTTCCGGAGCTGCCGTCTGGTGGGTGGGCGGGTTGAGCGCCTCACGCCACTGGCATACGCAGCGGTCGCAGGTGATAGATGAGGTGGAACAGGCACCGTCGTCCTTGGCGAGATGCAGTTGTACAGGCCGAGTTGCGGGAGCCAGTCGAATCCGAATCTGAATCCCGGAGAATGCGCATACCAGTTCACCGGGCGACATAGGCCCACCCTCCGGGGTAAAGGCCCACGAGGGGCACAAGACCGGTCAGATCCACCGACGGGCACAGACGGCCCCGGCGGGCGGGCCTCGGCATGCCTACGACTCCGCCCACCCACCAGCTGCGCGCCGCCGGTGGGCGAAGCTGTCGTTGCTCGCCGATCGACTCATGCTCGCCGACGGCGAGGGACACCCGGCGCGTGCAGCCCATCAGGACTTCATGCTCCGGATGTGGGTGATCGACTCACTGGGGCCCGACGCCACGGACCCCGACTGGAACCCCGACGCGCTGGCGGTGGACACCCTTGACGCGCTGACGATCACGCCCGCAGAGGCTGCCGCCCTCGCCGACGGATGGCGTGGCCTGGCCATCGAGCAGATCCGCATGCTTCGGTGGCACAAGAACCTGACGGCCCATCTGGAGACCTTGATCGGTTACCTGGCGCCTGGACACAGCCGTGATCAACTCTTGGCCTGGACCTCTACCCGCCGAGCGCTGCCCTGACCGCCCAGCCAGAACCAGGGCAGGCCAACAACCCCTGTTCGACTGTGACCGCGCATTGAGTGGGTGGCAGGTCGGAGCCGTCGTCGTCCGGGTGGTTGAGCAGCGGCGCCAGTGTGGTCGAGACGCTGCTCACTGACCCGGCCTTGTCCGGGATAGATCCGAGCCCGCGCCCCGAAGTGGGGAGGGGGCTCAATGTTCAGAACACGGGCTCGTACTGGTCCTTTGCCGGCTCAGCGCCCGTGATGGTGGTTCGGGTCCCCGGCCGCACCGCACGACTGCCTCGGTCGGCGGCCGCGGTGCTGCTCGATCGACGGCACGGTGAAATCTCCGTCAACCGTCGCGTGAGCAGGGGGTCTCCTGGGAACAGGTCAGGATCATGACAGAAACGATCACCGCCCCCACCCGCCCCGCCCGCCCGCTGCGCCAGCTCCTCGCCGCCTCCGTCGGGAACGCCGTCGAGTGGTACGACTGGTTCTCTTACACGGGCACGCGGGCAGCATACGCTCACGGCCTGGGCCAGCAACATTCCAGGCCAGACCACGTTCTCGCGTGATGCCCCAACTTCAAGTGTCGCAAGGTTTGATCAGCTCTGGCCGTCTCGATGCTGACCCCTTGCTGAGTTTCCTGACTACTCGTCAGCCCATGTCGCCATCTATGCGGGCCCCTTGCCCAGCCCGCTTGCGGAGGCAAGGTCGATGGCAATGTTCTGCAGTTGCTCGGCCAGTTGGGGCTGGTCGTAGCGCAGAACAATCTGGGCCAGGCTTCGGACGAGGTTCGCGCGCTGGTCTGCCGCAAGGTCGCTCACAAAGGTCTGAAGGAGATGTGACACCTGGACCCAAGCGTTGTCCGCAGCGTGGGCGGTGATCTGACGGGTGAGTTCTTCTAGGGACTCAAGGGTGTCCTTGGTGGCGTCGGGGCGCTGGGTGAGCCAGTAGGCCAAGGCCAGAGTCGGTGTGGTGACGAGCTGTTCATGGAGGTCCCGGGCTGCCTGGAGTCGTTGGCGCTGGATCTGTTCGTGCAGGGCTTCGCTGTGCAGGCGCTGTTGCAACGCGCTGACCGCGGCGCGGTCCTGGTCAGTCGTGGTCAGCCGGATATTGGCCCACAGCACCCGGACGGGAAGATCCTTGAGGTCGCAGACGGTACCCAGCACAGAGTTGAGGTGAGCCTGAGCGGCGTGAACGTCGTTGAGGGCGTACCGACAGGTGATCGCGCGAGCGGTCGCCAACGTGTAGTGGAGGGCCGCCTCGGCGGGGTTGTTGTGCGGCCGGGCGCTGGGTGTTTCCTCCCAGCGCCCCTGTACCTCTGCATTGAACCTGTAGCCCGGGATGTCACTCGGCAGCGAGCGTCCGGTGCTCTCAAGGTGGCCGCTGCGCGGGTCTGGCCAACCGGTGGGGTCAATTCTGCGGCGCATGGGGCTCGGGTGGCGTGGCAGGGTCTTGCTCCTGCAGGGCTGCGAGGAAACGGTCGCGCAGGTGCACTGCTTCCCCAACCTGGTGTGCGGGCGGAGGCGTGGGGGCCCAGCTGAACAGGAGCTTTTGCATCGCGACATGACGGCTGCCGCTGTAGTACGGGTCGTGGCCGGCGTGTACTGCCTCGCGGAAGATCTGCTCGATGCCGTCTCTGAGGTCGGGCTGATCCAGGGCAGTCTGCATCCAGTACCCAAAGGCCGTGGCCACACTCTGCGGTGGCTCACCTATGGTGGGCAGCGCATTGCGCCACATGCCCGTCAACCATGCGCGATCTCGGTCCGCGTCGGCCAGGAGAGCGGGGCCAGTGATACTCCGACGTTGAGCTAGGTGCGCGAAGGTGTTCTGTGCCGCCGCGCCCTGAGGGCTGTGCGGGTCTGCAGCCCATTGCCTGAGCTGGATTCGGATCGCGGGACGCTGGGTGTCCTGATCCCACAGGGTGTTCAGGGCCTCACCGATCGCTTCAGTGACGGCATCACCACGCTGCCGATTGTCGTCCACTGTGAGCGTAGCCAGTTCGGCGAGGCGGCCGAGCATGCTGGTGGGATGCACGTCGATCAGGCGCCGACAGGCACGGATGAGGACGATGGTGAAGGTGTCGCTAAGGGTGCCGGCTTCGCCTCTTGCCCATCTGCGGTACGCGTTGCGGGCAAGGGTTCCGGCGTGGTCGTCGAGGGCTGCCAGGACGAGCATGTCGCAGGCTGCCTGCTCTTGGTTCGTAGACCACTGGTCTGCGAGTTCCTTCAGCAGCCGCGTGGTGCGGTGTCGGGCGGTGTAGCGAACGGTCCAGTGGATGACGCGCTGCGCAAGGAGACCGGCCGCCTCCTTGTCCTCCAAGGCGCTGACCTGAGCGGCGGTCCAGGTGGTGAATTGCTTGAGCAGGTGTGGGCGATCGTCGAGAAAGTAGTCGACGATCGCTTCGGCCTGGTGGTGGTACCGGAAGCGGACTTTGCCGTCCGGCAGAAGGTCGGCGTCCGCGGCGTCGGTGAGCGCGATGACGCCAAGGCCCTTCTGGCCGGGGCGCGGGGTAGGGTCCTCGTCGAACTTCTGGGCCAGGCTTTCAGCGGCTTCATAGATTGTCTGTGCGCTGGATCCCTCGAGCACTGCGGCCGCTAACAGGAAGTTGCGGTAGTCACTGTCCTGATGGCGGTGGTGCCAGTCGAGGAGTGTGCTGCGCCAGTTCTCCGCGACCTTGACGACGCTGCTGATGAGTTTGGCGATGTAGAGCGGATCGCGAGCGGTCGTCGGGGTGAGGCGCCCCGCGTCACGTTCAAGTTCCTCGGTGGTGACGATAGCGTCGGCCCAGTTCGCGATCTGGCCCGGTACCTGGCCCTTGACGCCCTTGGCAATCACCGTGTCGCCGGTCCATGTGCTGTGTCCAATGGCCAGCGGCGCGGATTCAAGGAGCTTGTCCAAGACCGCGATTGGGGACGGACCAACGATCTCGTGGGACAAGTCCGCTGCTCCTCGGCCGCACTGGGTCCAGGCAGCAGCACTCATCAGCACGACGAGGAAAGATCCGTCCGGCAACTCATTGCTGTCGTCGGCTAGTTCCCGACCGAAGCCGGCGTGTGGGGCTTCGGCCCGCAGGTCCAGGATCCATCCCGTGCCCTCCCCGGCCAGCCCGGCGGCGTCAAATGGGGTTCCAGGTTCGCGGCGCACCTGACGGATGGCGTTGCCCACCCGCTGACGCAGCATACGGAGCGCGGTGGTGAAGCGACCGCTGCCGTCCTCGCCAGTCAGGACGACGATGCGTCGTTGGCTAAGGATCTTCGCGATCGCTGTCTCGTCATCGGAGTTGGCGACATAGGTGCGCAGACAGTCTTTGATTTCGGTTTCTGTCAGTGTGGTCCCGCGCAGTCGTCGGATGCTCTGCTGGATGAGGGTGCCGATCACGAGCCCGTGGTTGGTGCCGATGCGCTGAAGGGTGCGCCACGCCTCGTAGGACTCGGCAGGTTGACTGCGTTCTTCGGCGCGTGCAGGCGCAGAATCCGGAGGAGGCTGCGCCCCAGCGAGCGCAGGCAAGCCACCTGCGCCCGGTGTCCCCACAGGCCCGTCCGGCGTGGCAGGGTGCGCGCCTGCGTTCTCGGACAGAGGTGGCAGTCCGCTGTCGGTGGCGGACGGTTCCTCGCTTTCGACTCTAGGTGGCTGGTGCTGGTCAGACGTGAGCTCGGACATCTCGACGAACCATTCTCTAGGCCGGCCGGCAGACAGGTGCGCCAGATCAGCGAAAGGAGTCGGGCGGCAAGTTCCTCCTGTCCCTGATCCGGATGCCTGTGACCTCTCCGCTCTCCTCGACCGTGGTGATGTCCTGGACGGACCGCATGTTGCCGTCGCCTGCCTCGGTGTCGATCCCTGTCATGCGGCCGCGGACGGTCTCACTCTTCTGCCATGACTGGGCCCCCGAAGGTGCCCGCCCTTGCTCGCCCACGAACGTCAGGCGCTGCCCGTAGATGTCTTCGAGGTTGCCGCGCAGCTCGCCCAGCAGGCGCAGGAGGCCGGCGTCGCCGGTGCTCACCAGCCTCGGGTTCTGCCGGTAGACGTGCAACATGTCGCGCAGCCGTTCTAGGTCGCCGTGTCGGCTGGTGAGCTCTCCCTCATTCGCCGTCAACGGCAGGCTCAGTTCGCCGTTGAGGGGCTGGCCGTCCAACTCGGTCTCGGGTGCGCCACGGCGACTGAGCAAGTTATCCAGGCGCTGGTAGAGAAAGGTGAAGGTCGCGGGGAGACCCGCGCCAAGGACGGCGGATAAAGCACTGAGATCGGTCATGAACTCCCCCTGGTACACAACGTGTTGCGGCAATGATTGAAATTCTCACCTGTTCAATGCCGCACAGATCACGCGTTGACGAAGATGGCCGAAAGCCGATTCGCACCGCCAGTCACACACGTTTCATCGTGCCTCTTTGACCTCAGCCACGAGGTGCACTAGCGGGCATCAGTTTCCTTCCGGCGGACGCGGTTCGCTGTCCTTTCCCGCCTTCTCTCTTCTTACGTTGGTTCGCTGTACGGGGGCATCGGGTGCTCCGTGCCCCCACTGGCGATACACCAGCTCATCGGGGTGTCTGGCCAGGCGTGCCTGCCGCCAGGCCACATCGAAGGAGAGGTTCCGATTGCTGCGGTAGACCATCCACACCGCCTTGCAGCTCGCGATCGGGGACAGCAGCGCACGCAAAAAGGTAGGGCTCATAAGGTTCAGGGTCATCACTCGACGACGAGCCGGACCGCCTTTTGGCGCACTCGGCGACAGCGGCACGAAGTACGGTTGCGAACAGGACGTTCAATCTCTGGCTCGCATCGCTCTTTACCTACCTGTCCGCCTCATGGCACTTGGGCCTGGAGTTGGCGAAGACGCACGAACTCACAAGCGCTATTTGCCACCCCGGCCGAATGTCTTTCCGCGCGCAAGAGGGCAATCCAGCCTGCTCAGCCAACTGCCCACCCGCCTCGACTCCTCCAACACGCCTGGACTCCCTCCGTCCATGCGCCCGGCGCGAGTTGACCTGGCCTGCGGAATAGATCGATGTCGTCGTCGATTACTCGTTCTCAGTGGTCGTGCGGGGTGGAGAGGCACATGAGCAACTTGAAGGTCTTCAAGGTCAGAGGCCGGGACGTCACGGAGGTACCTGGGGAGGCCGTCAGTGTGGAGGCCGAGCTGCAGCACCTGATCGAGGCCAACATGGAGAGGATGCTGGGCATCCGTTTCCTGGCAACCGAGTACCGCACCGGGCGCCACGGCGGGCGGATCGACTCGCTCGGCCTCGACGAGAACGGCACTCCGGTCATCGTGGAGTACAAGCGGGCCAAGAACGAGGCGGTCATCGTCCAGGCACTCTCGTATCTGTGCTGGCTCCAGGATCATCACCACGAGTTCGAGAACCTGGTCCGCGACAAGCTCGGCGAGGAGGTCGCCGGGGACGTCGACTGGAGTGCCCCGCGGATCGTGTGCGTCGCCGGCGCCTTTACGTACCACGAAACGGTTGCGGTGGAGACGATCCCGCACCGGATCGATCTCGTGGTCTACCGGGTCTTCGGCGATGCCGTCGCACTGCAGCTTGTCAGCGCAACCGGGGGCACCCGGACCTCGGCGCGCGGCAAGATCTCGTCATCGGCTCGCACGGGCGCCGCGGCACCGAAATCGGTCCAGCAGTATCTCGACGCGTCGCCCAGAGAGCTGCGCGAGCTGTACGCCGATCTCGACGAGCTGCTGCTGTCGCACCGGGACGTGCAGCGGGAACCGCAGCTGCACTACTTCTCCTACCGCCGTATCAAGAACGTGGCCACGGTGCGCATCCAGCCTCGCAACAAGGTGCTCGTGGTGAATCTGCGTCTCGATCCTGACGCAGTGGACCTGTGCGACGGCTTCACCCGCGATCTGCGCGGGCTCGGCAGCCTCGGTCTGCAGGGCGACGTCGTCGAGGTGCGCATCGCCTCCCGCGAAGACCTCGATCGCGCCGCCGGCCTGATACAGCGCAGCGTCGAGACCGGGTAACTCAAACGAGGAAGGGCTGTTGCTCCACCTGCTCGGCGGAGCAACAGCCCTTCCTACGCCTCGTCCCTGCGGTCTTCTGCGCATTCTCACTTCTCCGGCCCGGCGAGTTCGAAGTCGTCCTGGGTGAGGGCTCCGTGCAGCCGCTGCTCGGCGATGTCGGCATAGTGGTCGGACAGCTCGATGCCGATGAACTGGCGGCCTTCGCGCAGGGCAGCCACGCCGGTGGTGCCGGAGCCGGTGAACGGGTCGAGGACGGTGCCGCCGGGCGGGCAGATCTTGACCAGCTCCTGCATGACTTCGACGGGCTTCTGGGTGATGTGGACGCGGTCCTTGCGGGGCTGGCTCGCGGTGTAGAGGCCCGGCAGGTAGACGGGGTTCCGGTTGGCGTCCACCGGTCCCTTGGTGCCCCAGACGATGTACTCGCAGGACTGCTTGAGGCGGCCCTTCTGCGGGCGGGAGACCGGCTTGTGCCAGGAGGCGATACCTCGCCAGGTCCAGCCCGCGGCCTGCAACGCATCTGTGGTGGTGGGCAGTTGCCTCCAGTCCGTGAAGACCAATACGGTGCCCGACTCGACGGTGGCCCGGTAGGACTCGGTCAACAGGAGGCTGAGCCAGAAGCCGTAGGACCGCTGGTCGCGGTTCTCACCCGGGAAGTTGGCGAGGTCGTGCTCCGCGTCGCCGGAGGTGTACTTGGCGCGGGCACTGCGGCCGGTACGTTCGCTACTGGTGCGGCCCCCGCTGTTGTAGGGCGGGTCGGTGATGACGGCGTCGACGCTGTTGTCGGGGATGCCGGCGAGCGCGGCCAGGGCATCGCCTCGGTGCAGGGTGTACGGCATTGCGCGGTTCTCTTTTCGCAGGAGGTCCGTGCGCGTGACCGGCAATTCGCCAAGTTCCGCACGGCGTAGAGCTCCACGCCTGAAAGGACAATGGCATCTACCAGGCGGGCAATGCCCCGGAGGTTAGCCATCGATTCCGGCCGGACCTAATGGCCGTGATCTTCGCAAGGCGGTACGCCAATCTTCGCGTTGAGGCCGTTTGGTGCGGCCGGATTTCGTCTCTACTCTCACGGCATGTTCGACGGGCATGGCTCCGTTCCGTACCGGTTGAGCTGTGCTGTTGCGTGTCGCCCTGGTCCACGGGCGCTGTTTCGGCACCCGCGAATCAGTCTGTGAATTGGGCGGGAGTGTTCCTCCGTGTGGCGTGTGAGATTACGAGGGCGGCTGGCTGCCGCTCCGCATCAGACGGGAATCCGGATGGCCTGGATTTAGCCGATCCCGGCCTTCCGGTTCCCATCTCGACTCACGGGATTGCGTATTCCTGACCGGCTCGGTCCGGGTGGCCTTTTCGACGAGAACGCCCGCGCCGTGCTGCCTACGAGTAAGGAGCTGCTGATGCAGCATGCCCAAGCACGGCCGTCTCCGGGGCCGGCCTCCCCGCCCCACCATCCGGCGATGGGGCCTCGGCCGTGAAGACAGCCCCGGTCATCGTCGGCTCTGTCGCCCTCGGCCCCCTCCTGCTGATCGCCCCGCTGACCGTGGCGATGGCCGGCTCCGATTCGGCCCAAGCTGCCGCCTGTTCGCAAGGTGGTGCGCAGGCCGTGGATTCCGCAGCCGTGGCCAAGCAGGTCGCGTCGATCCTCAAGGGGCATGGGAAAGGCTCGGTATCGCTCCCCAGGCTCGACGACCCCGCTGAGCAGATACCGAATGCCAAGACGATCCTGGCTACCGGGATCGCCATGAAGGTTCCAGCCCGCGGCCAGGTAGTGGCGCTGGCAACAGCCCTTCAAGAGTCGGGACTTCGCAACCTCGACTACGGCGACCGGGATTCGCTCGGCCTGTTCCAGCAGCGTCCCAGCCAAGGTTGGGGGACGGCAGCCCAGGTCCGTAACCCGGTTCATGCCTCGACGAAGTTCTACGAGGCACTGCTCAAGGTCTCCGGGTGGCAGTCCATGACCGTCACGCAGGCCGCGCAGGCAGTGCAGCAGAGTGGCCTTCCCGAGGCGTACGCGAAGTGGGGATCACTCGCAACGGCCCTCCAGAAGGCCATCGCCTCGTCGTTGCCGACTCCGTCGGTCTCTGGCTCAGACGAGGCCGGCGAGAAGCACTCCGTGAGCAGCGCCTCGGAGGCGGCGTCCGCCGGGTGCAGTACTGGGGAGGACGGGACGAAGTTCGGTCCCATCCCCGCCGGCGCCCTCCCGAAGGGCTACAAGATCCCGGCTACCGAACCCAAGTCGGTTCAGACCGCGATCCGTTGGGGGCTCGGGCAGCTCGGCACCCCGTACCAGTGGGGTGGCGAGTGCAGCGATCCGCACGGTCAGGATCCGATGGGCCGCTGCGACTGTTCGTCCCTGATGCAGGCGTCGTACGAGGCCGGTGGCATTTCGCTCTCCCGGACTACGTACACGCAGGTCAAGGAGGGCAAGGCGGTCAGCGTCGACGCCCTCAAGCCGGGTGACCTCCTCTTCACCAACGGCACGGCCGAAGTTCCGGAACACGTCGGGATGTTCATTGGCGATGGCCTGGTCCTGCAGGCCCCGCACACCGGCGACGTGGTCAAGATCTCGACCCTCGCCGACTGGCGGCCGGACGTGCTGGCCGCCCGCCGGATCGTCTGACCGGCGCTCCTCACCCTTTCGCTCCACCTCCTTCCGGGCCTTCGCGCGCCCAAGACCGAACTGGAGTTCCAGTGAAGCTCATCCAGCACGCCCAGATCCTGGCGTACAACCCCGGTGTCAGCCCGAGCGAGGGCGGCCTGCCGGGTCTCGATGTCCTGAAGAAGGTCATGGGCAGCATCAACCTGTTCGGCATCATCGCTGTCGTCGGCGCGCTCGCGATCTCGGCGATCGTGTGGGCCTGGGGCCATCACAGCGGCGGGCACCAGGCCGAGGCCAATGGCAAGAAGGGCACGGTCGTCGCGGCAGGATGCGCCCTGCTGCTGGGCGCGGCGAACGGGATCGTCGCGTTCTTCTCGGCGATGGGGACGCAGGTCCACTGATGCCGAAGAAGCGATTCCCTTCCTCTGGCGAGCGCCTCTTCCGGGGGCCGGCGTCGGTGCCTCGTCGCGCGGCCATCGGCGGTGTCGTGCTCGCGGTGTTGCTGGCGATTGCCGGCCTGCTCGCGTACGTCACCCGCCCGGACTCCCCGACCGCGCAGAAGACAACCCCGCAGCGGTCGTCCTCAACCGGGACGGCCACCTCTCCGTCCCCTCCGCCGAGTGCCGGTCCGGCAGTGGCGGCGCCGCTTAAGACGAGCGATCCGATCGCCTTCGCCAAAGCCGCCACCAAGGCCCTGTGGAGCTATGACACCCGCTCGTCCTCACAGGCCGAGCAGCTGTCCGGGCTCAGGCGGTGGATGACCGACGAGAAGAAGGTGAGCGACTGGAAGTCGGTCACCGAGCAGGTGCCCAGCGGAGTGCTGTGGTCGCGGATGCGCGACAACCGCCAGCACGCCACGGCCACGGTCGGCGAGGGGCATTTCCCGCAGGTGTTCAAGACCGCCCTGGCCCAAGACCCAGGTGCGATCACGCAGGCGTACGTCTACGCAGTCACGGTTTCCGGCAAGCAGTCCATCGCCTGGAAGGGCTCAGGCGCCGGAGCCGAGTCACGCTCCACGACCCTCGCCGTTCAGTGCCGTCCGCACCAGGACTGCGCCCTGGTCGGGGTCCTGCCGACCGTCTCGCCGTGATCGCGGCCCTCAACTCCCGAAAGGAGGTGCCCTCATGGGGGCGTGTGACCTTCCGCTGATGAACACGGTGTGCGACACCGTCGGCGGTGTCGTCGGCGCGACCGGTGAAGCCGTCACCGACGGCATCGGCGCCTGGATCGCCAAGTCGATGGGCGAGATGGCCCAGGCAGCGGCAGACCTGGCGACCAAGGCCGTCGACAAGACCACGGCCATCGATTTGAACGCCGACTGGTTCCGCCACAACTACGAGCTGCTGCTGCCCATCGGTCTCGTGCTGACCGTCGGCACGTTCTGCCTGCAGCTCACCCGGGCTGCTTGGCGCCGTGACGAGCAGGCGCTCGCCCAGGCCTTCTACGGGACGGTGATCGGTGTCCTGTTCGCGTTCGCCGCCATCGCCTGCACCACTGTGGCGATCACCGTGTTCGATGCGCTCAGCGCCGGTCTGTTCCAGGCCGCCAACAGTTCGGTGGACGACGCGGTACGCCGCGTCATCAAGGTCAACGAGCTGGGGGCGATGTACGGCCTTGGCTGGGGCGTGCCCGCGATCATCGCGCTCGGCTGCGCGGTCGGCGCCTTCTTGTACTGGGCCGTCATGGTCGCCCGCAAGGTCGGCATCCTCATCCTCGTCTCGCTCGCGGTGTTCGCCGGGGCGGGCGGCGGGTGGGAGGTCGCTCGGCGATGGCGACGTGGCTGGATCGAGGCCACCAGCACCCTGATCGTCTCCAAACTCCTGATGACGATCGTGTTCCTGCTGGGCGTCTCGGCCATGGGCAAGACCGAAGCGAGTGACGGGCTCGGCGCCCTGTCCGACGCGCTGGCGGGCCTGGTTGTGATGGTGCTGGTCATGCTCTGCCCGTACGCGACGTACAAGTTCGTGCACTGGGCTGCCGACGGCGGTGGGCACGACGACCTGCACCGCACCGGCGTCGCGGGCATGGCGGTGGCTGCCGGTGCGGCGAAGACGGCGGGTCAGCTCGCCATGCAGGCCAGCACCGGGATGCCCGCTCCGCAGGGCCCGGCCACGGTGCCGGGCCAGGGCTCGGGCGGGGTGGCCTCCGGGATCGACCCGACCGGTGGCTCGAGCGGCGGCGGCAAGCCGAAGCAGACCCACTTCCGCTTCGGCGAGGACCCCAACGCCACCGGTGACAAGGGCCGCGCCCTGATCCGCCGGCCTCCCACCGACGGCGACCGCGGGGTTCCGCTCATCCAGCGCCCCGGCCAGGGCGAAGCGGATGCAGCTCCGGTGGCCTCCCGTCCGACCCCGCAGGGAGCGTCCGTCGCTCCGCCGCAGGTGCTGCACGAGGACCCGCCGGCAGCCCGGCGCAGCGGGCCTCCGCCACAGGGCACCGTCACGCCGCAGCGCTGGGTCTACCCCACGCCGCCCGGCGGTTCCGACGGCTAGCCCGCACGTCGCGGGGCGGCCAAGACCCAAGCTTGCCCGGCCGCCCCGCCCCTCTTCCCGGCTTCCTTCGTCAGTTCGTGTTCCAAGGACGGCTTCGCCATGCACTCTTCTGCTCCACACCCCGACGGTCCCGCGACCGTGAAGTTCCCGCACCGCTCGCGTCGTGGCGTCCTGCTCGGCCTTTCCGCGCCGCAGCTGATCGTGGTCTCGGCTACGGGACTGCTGCTCCTCGCGGTGCTGCTCTCCACCGGCGTCATCGGGGCGCTCAAACTGCTTCCGCTCTGGGCGCTTGTACTGGCCGGGGTCTTCATTCGGCACCGCGGGCGGGCGCTCGCCGACTGGGCGCCGATCGTGCTCCGGTACGTGCTGCGCCGCTTCCGAGGCCAGCTCGTCTGGCTCGCCCGCCCCTCCACCCGGCCGCAGCGCGAAGGCCTCCTTCACCTGCCGGGCACCGCCGCCTCGCTGCGGGTGGCCACCGCCCCGAGCGGACGCTTCGGCGCGGTGCACGACCCGCACACCGGCACCCTCACCGCCGTGGTCAAGGTCTCCTCGCGAGCCTTCGCTCTGCTCGACCCGGCAACACAGACCAGCAACGTCTCCGGCTGGGGGCGCACCCTGGCCGCGCTCGCCCGCACCGGCCACATCGCCCGCGTCCAGGTCCTGGAGCGCACCGTCCCCGACTCCGGCGACGCCCTCAACCGGTACTGGAGCGAGCACGGCAACGCGGCCACCCCGCTGGCCGGGCCGATCTACTCCGAGCTGCTGGCCGCAGCCGGACCGGCGGCAGCGCCGCACGAGGCGTACGTCGCCCTCGCGCTCGACATCCCGGCAGCTCGCCGCCTGATCAACCAGGCCGGCGGCGGACTGACCGGCGCCTTCGCCGTCCTGGCCCAGCTCACCGCCACCTTCGACCAGGCCGCCCGCAACTCCGGTCTCATGCCGTCCAACTGGCTAGCGGCAGCCGAGATCGCGGCCGTGATCCGCACCGCGTACGACCCCAAGGCATCAGCCGCCCTCGACCGTTGGTCCTCCTCCGGGCGCCCGCAGGCCGACCCCGCCGCCGCAGGTCCGGTCGTCCTGGTGGAGAAGGCCGACCGCATCCAGACGGACTCGGCCCACCACGCCACGTTCTGGATCGAGAACTGGCCGCGTATCGAGACCAGCCCGGGCTTCCTTCACCAGCTCCTGTTCACCACCGGAGTGCGCCGCAGCCTCTCTCTGACGTACGGGCCCAAGGGTCTGGACGCGGCGCTCAAGGATGTGCAGCGCAAGAAGGCCACCGTGATCGCGGATGCGGCCGAGCGCGCCCGCAAGGGCCAGGTCGATTCCGAGGAGGACTCGGTCGAGTACGCGGACATCAAGCAGCGCGAACGCCAGCTGATTGCCGGGCATGCCGACGTCGCCCTCACCGGGCTGCTCACCGTCAGCGCGGACACCGATGAACAGCTCAACGCTGCCTGCGCCGCGATCGAGACGGCCGCCGTCGCCGCGCTGATCGACCTGCGCCCGCTGACTTGGCAGCAGGCCGAAGCCTTCACCAACGCCGCTCTCCCGCTCGCCCGCCCGTAGCGCACCCGCACCACCGTTTTCCGCGCTCTACCGAAGGGCACCCCATGCCGACCGAGCCCCTGCCCGAACTGGCTCCGGACTTCATCCCGTTCGCCACCTCCGCGCTCGACTTCCACCGGGCCATCAACATGCCCGTCGCTCAGGTCGCAGCCGGACGGACCGAACTGGACTCCCTGCACGCCCACGTGCTCGCCCTGTACGACGTGCTCGACGCGCACGCCGTACGCACCGCGCCAGTCGCCGGCGCGGAGGGCGACCACCTCAGGGCCTGCCGGATCCGGCTGTGGCAGGCAGCCGACCATCTGCACGCCGCCTTCCACGCGGCGCCCCGTCCCGGCGCCGGCCGCCTCCCCTCTCGGGAGACGTGTCGCGCCCGGCTACCCGAAGGCGCTCCCGAACTCACCGTCTGTCAGCGCCACTTGGCCACCGCCGCCCGGGTCCGTCGGGATCACACCCCGGCCGATCTACGCGACCCCTTCACCGGCCTCACCCGCCACTGAATCCCTGGAGCACCACCGCCATGCCCTCTCGCACCAACCGCGCCAGCGCCAGCCCGCTGTTCGTTCCCCGCAAGTCGGACCGGCGCAGCGCCCGCGCCGCCCGGGACCAGTTCGCCGTCGCACGCGGCAAGGCCAGGCACGCAGGTCGGCCCGAATCCCGGCCTACTGCGCCCGGTCTGGACCCCGACCTGCGCGCCACCTATCCGCCCGCCGGACGTCCCGGTGACGCCTCCGCACGCGGCGGCAAGCTCAAACTGCCCCCTCACCGGATGACCACCGCGGTCGCGGCCGGCGCCTACCCGTTCCTCGCCGAGGGCGGCCTGGGCGCGCAGGGCATCTACGTCGGCCGGGACGTGCACGCCGAGGCCGCCTTCACCTACGACCCGTTCGCCCTCTACGGACGGCTCGACGGGTTCACCAACCCCAACATTCTGCTCGCCGGGGTCATCGGCATGGGTAAGTCCGCCCTCGCCAAGTCGCTCGCCCTGCGTGCTGTCGCCTTCGGCTACCGCATCTATGTGCCGTGCGACCCGAAGGGCGAATGGACCATCGTGGCGCGCGAGTTGGGCGGGCAGACCATCGCGCTCGGGCCCGGTCTGCCCGGCCGCCTCAATCCGCTCGACGCCCCTACCCGGCCTGCCGGGGTGAGCGAGGACGACTGGCGCACCGAGGTGCGCAAGCGCCGCCTTCTCCTGCTCGACTCTCTCGCAAAGACGGTCCTGCGCCGCGAGCTGCACCCCATGGAGCACACGGCCCTCGACGTGGCACTGGATCAGGTCGTCACGCACGCCGAAACCACCGGCGCCACTCCCCTGCTCGGCCAGATCGCGTACGTCCTGGGCTCCCCCGAGCAGCTCGACGGCGCACTGGGCGAACTCTCCGGGCGGCTCGGCCAGGCCGCCGAGGACCTCGCCCACGCTCTGCGGCGCCTCGTGCACGGTGACTTGGCCGGCATGTTCGACGCCCCGTCCACCGTGGCTTTCGACCCGGCCGCGCCGATGCTCTCCATCGACCTGTCCCGGCTCGGCGGCGCCGGCGACGACACCGCGCTCGTCTTGGCGATGACCTGTGCCTCCGCCTGGATGGAGTCCGCGCTCTCCGACCCCACCGGTGGCCGCCGCTGGGTGATCTACGACGAGGCGTGGCGGGTGATGCGGCACGTCGCCCTGTTGGAGCGCATGCAGAGCCAGTGGAAGCTCAGCCGCGGCCTCGGCATCGCCAACATGATGATCATCCACCGCCTCTCCGACCTGCTGACCGCGGGCGACGCCGGCTCCCGGGGGCGCGCCCTGGCCGAGGGCCTGCTCACCGACTGCTCCACTCGCATCATCTACCGCCAGGAGGCTGACCAACTCGCTGCTTCAGCAGCTCTGTTGGGCCTGACCGGCGTCGAGACCCAGGCCGTCTCCGCTCTGACCAAGGGACGCGGCCTGTGGAAGGTGGCAGGGCGCTCCTTCATCACGCAACATCTGCTTCATCCTCGCGAGCTCGAACTCTTCGACACCGACGTGCGGATGACGGCCTGACACGCCGAATCCGCGCCACCGGCGAGGGGCCCGCGCGCCCTCCGAGCCCCGCGCCTTCGAACGACTCCTCCACGGAAGGCATCCCCATGTCTGCGTACGCCTCCCTGCACCGCACCGTAGGACGCTTGGCCCGGTTCTACCTCGACGCCACCACTGTGGCCGCCGCCGACCGGCACATCCCTCTGGCCACCGGACCCTTCGGTGCCTTGCACGAATCTCACCGCCTGGGCGACCGGGTGCTCGCCGCGCGCGCCGCCGGGACTCACCGTGACTGAACCCGCCTGGATCACGCTCAGGCCTCATAGCTACCTGGGTGTGACCGCTAGCGTGTCCGACGATGACCAGGAAGAAGCGCAGGATCTGCTCCTCGACGCCGGGTTCTCCACGGGGCACCCCGAATACGAGTACGCCTTGGGCACCTCGCAGTCGGACGCCGTCCAGCAGGCCCTCGAACAGCTCTACTCCGAAGTCGCCGACCATCAGGTGGTCATCGACGACGTCGACCTCGGCCGCCCGGCGCCGGTCACCGCGAAGGTCCGTAAGCGCGCCGTGCACCCGGACCGCACCGCTCGACTGGCCACAGCCATCGCCGCTGGAGAGCGGACCCTGGAGGAGTGGGACGCAGTCTCGGACAGCCTCTGCGACGGGGAGGGCTGGCCACTCGATGACCGCTACGGCCTGCGCCAACAGCAGCGGGATGCCGAGATGTGGGCGCAGTTCGAGCCCTATCTCCGCCAAGGCCCTCCGCTACTCGCGCACGCCGAGGCGTCCCTCCCGCGCCTTGGTCCCGACGAGCGGGTGGCCGCACGTTGGGCGTATCGGCTCCGGGTCCTGCGCGACGCTCTGAAGGGCGGCACGCGGGTCCAGGGCGAGTTGGAGTTCGTCGCCGAGGTCCTGCTTCCCGAGCACCCCCACTACGAGGAGACCTGGCAGCGAGCCATCGCGCTGCGCAACGCCGAAGGCTGGCACTACGCCCTCACCTGGTTCGAGCACGCCGACGCGCTCACCGAAATCACCCAGACTGAACGGGCGCTGGCGGCGAAACCGACTTCACCGCACCGGGGGCCGCTCCCACCGCAGCGGACCGAAGCGGCACGCGCCTGGTCTCCGCACGCGCTCCAGCACATCAACGCGGCACTCGAATCTTCCTCGGTCCGCCCGGCCGCCACCCGGCTGTTCCGCGGCGACACGCCCCCGCGCTCGCGCTGACTAGCGCAGACCTCCGGCACCACCAAATCCGCCTTCAGCCCGCACCCTCATCTCCCCTGTACGGCCCCGACCTCTGCGAGGTGCATCTTCGTGGCGGACACACACCCGCACATCACCATCGGCCACCACGCCCACTACGGCGTCGTAGCGGCGACCTCCCACGACAACCCTGTCGCCGCCCACATGCTCGGGCGCGTCGGCTTCGAGCGCCTGCCCGACAGCGATCTGTACGCGCTGACCGAGCCCCACCGGGATCCGCTACGGCGCGGCGGGCAGGCGGTGCAGTCACTGCGGGCCGCGCAGTACAGCGTCACCTCCGATGCCGCCTACGACTTTCAGCCCGGCCCACATCTGTCGGCATCCCACGACCTTCTCGACCGACGTGAGTGGAAACGGACAGCGGCTTCGCCCACCGAGCAGTCGGCCGCTGCCTCGGCCCGGGCCCAAGCCGCCACGGCCATGTCCCCGGCGCGCGCCGTTGCCTCACCGCCACGGCTCCCAGCACCCGCAGTCGAACACCGCTCTGCCGCACCGCTGCCACGGCCGGCTCGCGCGCGCTAACCGCCGGCACCAACTGAACCGGAGCCCCGCATGTCCACACCTCCAGAGATCATCATCGCCCGCGAGCCGACCGGCAACGTCATCGCTGAAGGAGGCGACGAACTCGCCCACACGCTGCTCAAGCGCGCAGGCTTCCAGTACGAGCAGTCCATTCGTTCCTTCTGGTACCGCCTTCCCTGGGATATGGGCGAGGAGCGGGAGAATCAGATGGCCAGCCACGCCGCCCGGATGCTCACCGCCGTCGGCTATGACGTGGACCTGGGCAAGGACCTGCTCGTCGGCCCCGTCACCACGCCGTCCGATCCGCAAGATCAGCGCACTTACGGCCACCAGATCCTCTCGCTGATCGACCAGCTCAACGAAGCCGGGACGTATTCGGCAGCGGCCGAGGTGACCGAGCACGTTCTTGATCCGCAGGACGGGGTGCTGATCCGTCTCGGCGAGTTCTTCGACCACGCAGCCGAGCAGGCTGACGCGGTGCCCAGCACGGACGCCGCCCACGTGGCCATGCGTCTGGAGAGCGCAGCCGAGAAGATCCGCTCCCTGGGCGACTACCTCGACGGAGTCGGTGACGACCTTCGCGACCTGGGCCCCACTCCGCCCTCCCCTGCTCCGAGTTGGCACCAGAAGGTGGCGGGCTACTTCGCCACCGCCACACGGCGGCGCGCCCAGACAACAGAGACCCCAACGGACCCTCCTGCACGCACCCTCCCGACCGAGCAGCGGCCCGACCGCACCCGCTGACCGCACACCCCAACCACGCGGAAGTCCCTCTCATGATCACCAGAACGGCCCGCCGGCCCCAGTTCTCCCTCCGCCCCTCAGCACGTCATGGGACCGCGCCTTGTCTCCTTCACACACCACCACGCCCTCGACCACCACCGGCACCGACGGCCTCCTGTACCTGCTGATCGCCGTCGCGGCGCTCGGTATCGGCGGCGGGAACCTGGCCTGGTTCTTCGGCAATCTCGCGAACGCCGTCGTCGGCTCCGACCACTGGGCCGCATACCGCCCGACAGAATCGCTGCTGCACCCCGATCAGGTCTGGCCACATCTCGCCCGGCCCTCCGTGATCGTCGGGTGTTACGTCCTGCCCGCGCTCGTGCTCCTGGCCGCCACGCTGCTTGTCCTGAAGGCGTGTTCGCGGCTTCGCGGCCGCTCAAGCGGGCTGGCTGACCAGCGGGATCTCGCCGATCTGCTGCCGAAGAAGATCGCCGCCAAGGCGATCGACCTCCGCCCGAGCCTGCAGGGTGCCAAGCCCAAACAGGTCGCACCGGACGACCGTGGTGTCCTGCTCGGCACCTTGCCGTCGGGGGCGCGCGAGGTCCGCTCCTCGTGGGAGGACGTGATCGTCGCAATCATGGCGCCCCGGTCCGGGAAGACGTCCGGTCTTGCGGTTCCCGCGATCCTGCGCGCGCCCGGCCCCGTACTGCTGACCAGCAACAAGGCCGCCCGAGACGCATTCACCGCGACGGCCGCCGCTCGCACCGAGGTCGGCACGGTGTGGACGTTCGACCCGCAGCAAATCGCCCACGCCTCCCAGGAGATGTGGTGGGACATCCTCGCCGACGCCCGCGATCTCACCGGGGCCCGTCGCTTGGCAGGCCACTTCGTGACCGCATCCGTCAATGAGTCGAGCGCCGGCGACTTCTGGTCCACCGCCGCCGCGAACACTCTCACCGCGCTCTTCCTCGCCGCCGCCCGCGACCGCCGCCCCATCACCGACGTACTGGCCTGGCTCGCCTCGCCTGCCGACCGCACCCCCATCGACCTGCTGCAGGACGCCGGCCTCGACGCGGTCGCCGCCCAGTTGCAGGGCACCGTAGCCGGTGCCGTCGAGACCCGCGACGGCATCTTCGAGACGGCCCGGCAGTACGCGAGCTGCCTCCTCGACCCCGCGATCGCGGCCTGGGTCACCCCGCCCAACGGCCTGGCGAAGGTACGGGAGTTCACACCCGAGGCATTCGCCACCAGCAAGGACACCCTGTTCCTACTGTCCAAGGACGGCGGCGGGTCGGCCTCGGCGATCATCGCTGCCGCCGCCGACGCGGTGATGCGCGCGGCCGTCATCCAGGCCGAGCGCGACGGCGGGCGGCTCGACGCCCCGCTGCTGGCGATCCTCGACGAGGCCGCCAACGTGTGCAAGATCGCCGACCTTCCGGACCTGTACTCGCACCTCGGCAGCCGGGGCGTCATCCCGGTCACGATCCTGCAGTCCTACCGCCAGGGCGTACGGGTGTGGGGCGAGGCCGGCATGGACGCCCTCTGGTCCGCCGCCACGATCAAACTCGTCGGGTCCGGCATCGACGACGCCGACTTCGCCGACAAGCTCTCCCGGCTCGTCGGTGACCACGACGTCCGCACGGTATCGGTGTCCACCAGCGAGTCGGGCAAGTCGACGTCGGTCTCCATGCGCCAGGAGCGCGTGCTGCCCGCCGACGCGATCCGTGCCTTGCCCAAGGGCTCCGCGCTGCTGCTGGCCACTGGCATCCGCCCGGCCTTGCTCGACCTCAAGCCCTGGTACCGCGAACCGGGCGCCGACCGCCTCGGCACCGCCTCCGCCAAGGAGACCGCGGCCATCACCGAGCGCGCGCTCGCCAAGCCTCTACGCCGCGACGCCGTCGGCCCGGCCGCATGACCCCGCCGGTCATCCGTCCCCGGCAGGCCAGAGCCCGGTGCTCCAGGCCCCCTCGCACCCGGCCCGCTCCCCCTCCTTGAGGTATCGCCATGCCCCACCCAGAACCGTCCTGGGCTTCCGTCCGTCGATCCGAGCGCCTCGCCGGGACACCCGTCGTACGACGCGGCACCAACTGGTGGCTGGTTTCCCCTGCCGGCACGCTCCTCGCCTCCGATCCGGCCTTCACCGGCGAACTCGACTGTCTCGCTGTCGACTTGGCCGCTGCCGACCGGGCCGTCGCAGACCTCCGTGCCCGGCGGAAACAAGCGCGCAGGGCCCGGCTGTGACCCCGCTCGTCCATGCCGAGCAGGCAGTCCTCGGAGCCGTGTTCTTGGATCCCGGGCAGCTCGAAAAGCTCTCAGGCTGGCTGCGGCCGGAGCACTTCGAGCGCCCGGCTCATGCGGCGCTATACGCGGCCATGCTAAAGCTGCAGGCCGAGGGCCACCCTGCGGTGGCCGCCGACGCTGACGGCCCGGTTCCGCTGGCCTGGCTCACTGACACCGTCCAGCAGGCGGGCAACCACACGCGGGGGCTCACCGCGGCATATCCGCATCTCCTGGTGTCCGCGTGCCCACGCCCCAAACACGCCGTGGTCTACGGCCGGATGGTGCTGGAGGGCGCCATCCACCGCAGCGTGGCTCTGCACGCCGGGCGACTGCAGCAGGCCGCGCTCGCCGATCTGGGCAGCGGCACCGTCGACGAGACAATGCACCGCGCCCAGGTACTGTCCGACGTGCTCGTCCACCTGGCCCGCCTCTGGGGGAC
Source organism: Streptomyces sp. SID5785 (assembly GCF_009870065.1). Classification (GTDB taxonomy): domain Bacteria; phylum Actinomycetota; class Actinomycetes; order Streptomycetales; family Streptomycetaceae; genus Streptomyces. Next base: position 23,016 of record NZ_WWIA01000759.1, read on the forward strand.
TGAGCCGCGTCCGATACCGCCACCCGACGCGTACGCGCCCCACTCCGGTCTCCCCCACTCGGTGACCGACCAGATGCTCGCCGATGAGGAGTTCCTCCTCGGCTGTCTCGTCTCCCGTTCGGAGCAGTTGCTGGGCCTGGTGCGCTGGCTCCGGCCCGACGATTTCACCGACCCGGGGCATCAGCAGATCTACCGCGCGCTCGGGGCGCTACACCATCGCGGCGAGCCCATCGACCAGCTGACCGTGCTGTGGGAGGCCCAGCGGCGCGGCGCCCTGACTGACGGCACGCTCGATGCCGAGCAGGTCCGGCGGGTGTGCGATCCCTTGGTCGGTGGTGCCGCCGAGCACCTCGGTGAGCAGATCGTCAGCGTCTCGCTCGTCCGCACTGCCACGACAGCCGCTCACCAGGTCAATGCCCTCGCCAACCGTGAGGCGCTCGCCCCCGGGCAGCTCATCGGTTACGCCCTGCACGCCCTCGGCCCGCTGGACGACGTGCGTCGCCGCCTGAGTATCGCGCAAGCACCCGAGCCTGTCTCCGGCCGCGCCGACGCCCGCCCCGCAAGTCAACCGCTGTCCCACCGTGCCGATGCCGCCCTTGCCCGGAGCCGGATCGCGGATAGCCCGCCCGTCCCGGCACCGACCTCATCTCAGAGCACTCACCCTGCCCGCCACAGCCGACGGAGTCCGTCATGAACGACCACACGGGCCGGGCCTCGCCCGCCTCGAAAAGGACGAGTTGTACGCCATGGCCAGGGAGTTTGAAGGGCTGCGTGCCGAGATCCTCGGCTCGTACACGGCCCGCTCCCTGCCCGACCTCACCTCCGCATCCCACCACTTGACCACGTTGACCAACCTGGTCAAGGACGTGTCCGACGCTGTGCTCTTCCGCGCCACCGACACCGACCCCGGCCTCGACTTCGGCCCGGTGATCCTCGCGTACGCCGAAGCTGCTGAACCAGCGGGACATGCCCTGGCGAGCTACACGGAAGCGTTCGCCCAGCTCGGATTCCTACGCCGGTTCCAGGAAAGTCCACCCACTCCTGATCTGCAGGACGCCCGCCGGGCAGCATTCGGCGTGAGCCAGGACGGGTTGGACGTCGCCGTCGACAGGCTGCAGGAAACGTTCGTGTCCTTGCGCCGTTCCTCCGACCGTATCGACGGCACGCCACCGCGCATGCTCGCCGCCCTGAGCAGGTCCTCTGTCCCGGCGAACTCGATCTACCGAATCCCGGCAACGGCCCCTGCTCCACAGCCAACGCGGCTCGCTTTTACCCCGGAGCCACGCCATGCGCGCTGAGCAGTCGACGGCGTTGCCTCCGTCTCTGATCGGGAGCCTGTGCTCCGGCTACGGCGGTCTGGATCTCGGTGTCCTGTCCGCTCTCGGTGGCACCGTCGCCTGGCATTGCGAGAGCGATCCGGGACCGGCCCGGATCCTCTCCCGTCACTGGCCGGCCGTGACCAACCTCGGCGACATCACGACCGTGAACTGGGCAACTGTCCCGGCGGTGTGTGTCTTGACGGCGGGTTTCCCCTGTCAAAGACGTCTCGGTCGCCGGTCGTCGCGCTGGACTGGTCGATGGCACCCGTTCCGGCCTGTGGCTCCATGTGGTCCGCGCCATCGAAGCACTCAAACCGTGTCTGGTGGTCATCGAGAATGTCCGGGGACTCCTCACTTCTCCCGCCGGTTCCCCTGGCGATGTGGAACCCTGCCCGTGGTGTCTGGGAGACACCGCAGGCCAGCCTGCTGTGCGAGCACTCGGTGCCGTACTCGGCTCCCTGGCCGACCTCGGGTTCGATGCGCGCTGGTGCGTGCTTCGCGCCTCCGACGTCGGCGCCCCGCATCGCCGCGAGCGGGTCTTCCTCACCGCCTGGCCCACCGAGCGAGACGCCGCTGCTGAAGACACCGACCAGCAACTTGGCGACGAACGGCGGCAGTCAGCACCCAACGAAGCGGAAACACGGCGGCCACGGCCCGAACCTGGCCGACGAGGTGGAATGGCTACTGCCCACCCCGAAAGCATCCGACGGGGCGAAGGGCTCTCCGAATCAGCGCCATGGGAACGGGGACTTGACCCTGCCATCGGCTGCGGCTTCCCTGCGGGGCACCACGATCAGGCCCTCCACTCGTACGGCCAAGCCCCGCTCGACACACGGGGACGGAGCACGTTCGGCAGCGACGCCCACCTTGTTCGGGCCGGAGGGTCCCAGAGCTGGGGACCGTACGCGGCGGCCATCGCCCGCTGGGAGCGGGCCACGCGTCCGGCACCCCGCCCCACCGACGCAGCGGGTCGGCTCAGCCCGCTGTTTGTGGAGTGGATGCAGGGGCTTGCACAGGGGTGGGTGACTGCCACCCCCGGGCTGGGCCGTCCGGCTCAACTCGCAGCGCTGGGCAACGGAGTTGTACCTCAGCAGGCCGCACACGCGTTGCGACTCCTGACTCCCCAACTCGGCGCCTGTCGGCACCATCGGCCCAGGTGAACGGCGGTTTCTACACCCGTTCTCCGGCCGGGCCAAACCCGGATTCCTCCGGACCATCTCCACCCCGAACACCCGAACTCGCCAAGGGGTAGCGATGGCTGAACCCGCTCAGGAGAACGAGCCGATACGCGTGGCGGACCACGATCTGGACGATCTGGTGTCCACAGTCGCCTGGCTGGTGTCGGAGAGCCGCAAGCAGGGCGAGACGCTCGCCCGACTCACCGATGAGCCGTCCACTGGGGCGGACACCGAGTCCGAAGGTATCGACCCGAGCGGCGTGCCAGGTCCGACAGGTCCGAACGCGTCTGCCGAACCTGGCACTCCACAGGAGATACCGACGTCGATCTTCATCCTGGCGCTCGAAGGCAAGGCGTACGAAGAGGAACTCGCCGCGCTGGCCAACTGGGTGCACCACCTGCTGATGCCGGTCTACGGCCGCGAGGTCAGCACCTCACGGCCATGGTGCCAACAGTGGAAGGAGCACTCCGAAGCCGTCGCCCGCCTGCACGCTCTGTGGCTGGCCTGGCAGCAGCTCACCGACATCGAAGCCGGCCTGACCGGCCCGTCGACGTGGCACCGCGACCACCTCGACCCCGCCCTTCTCCACCTCCGGGCTCCTGATGGCCCGTTCGGTGCTTGCACCACCAGTTCTGCGCGCACCAACCACC
>NZ_WWIA01000760.1 GCF_009870065.1 Streptomyces sp. SID5785
ATCTGAGGCGGCCGGCAAGCCGGCCGACCAGCTGCCCAGCACCGCCGACATCCCGAGCGAGGGAAGGACGCCGGGCCCGTCCTTCGAGGCGACGACCCCGCCGCCGCCGCTCGACCCGAACGACTTCATCGACAGCGCCGCCAAGGACAAGGCGCCGCTGAACGAGGACACCCTCTTCCCCGGCGCCTCCGTGACGACCGGAGGCGCCGTCTACAAGAAGGGCGCCTCGACCCACACGGCGAAGTGCTCCTCGGCGGCGCAGGGCGCCCTGACGGGCGTACTGAAGAACAACGGCTGCACGCAGATGATCCGCGCCACCTACACCAAGGGCGACTCCGCGGTGACCGTCGGCGTGGCCGTCTTCGACACCAAGGCGAAGGCCGCCAAGGCCGCCGCCGAGTACAAGCTGAAGGGCGCCGTGGTCTCGCTGCCCGGCTCCGGCGTGCCCACGTTCTGCCGCACCACGGTCTGCCGCCAGACCTCCAACTCGGTCGGCCGCTACGTCTACTTCACCAACGGCGGTCTCACGAACGGCAAGGACGCCACCAAGCAGGACAAGACCCTGTTCACCCTCGGCGACGACCTGCGCGCCTACACGTTCCAGCAGATCCAGCGGCGCGGCCAGACCCAGGCCTCGGCCGCGGCCACCGCCGGCTGACAGCAGCCGTCATGACGGGGCATCAGCAGCAGCCGGCGCCCGGCAGGGTCCGCTTGTTGCGCGCCTCCTTGCTGCGCGCGGCGAGCAACGCGTCGGCCGGGTAACCGACTTCCTCCAGCGTCAGACCGTGCGGCCGCACCACGTGCACGGCCGAGTCGCGCACCCCGGCGGCGAGCACCTTGCCCGGCCAGTCGCTCGGCCGGTGCCCGTCGCCGACGAACAGCAGCGCGCCGATCAGCGAGCGCACCATGTTGTGGCAGAACGCGTCGGCCTTCACGGTCGCGGTGACGATGCCGTCGTCGCCGCGCACGAGGCTCAGCTCCTGGAGCGTGCGGATCGTCGTCGCGCCCTCACGCTTCTTGCAGTACGCCGCGAAGTCGTGCTCCCCGAGCAGTCGGCCGGCCGCCTCGTTCATCGCGTCGACGTCCAACGGCCAGTCGTGCCACAGGACATGACCCCGCAACAGCGGGTCGACACCGCCCGGGTGGTCGGTCACGCGGTAGGCGTAGCGCCGCCACACGGCGGAGAAGCGCGCGTTGAACCCGCTGGGCGCCTCGGCCACCCGCCAGACCCGCACATCGTGCGGCAGCCGCCCGGCCAGCCGGCGCAGCAGCCGCTCGCGGTGCTCCGCCCACAGTTCGCCGGGCAGGTCCACATGGGCCACCTGTCCGCGTGCGTGCACCCCGGCGTCCGTGCGCCCGGCCACCGTCAGCTGGTAGGTCTCGGCCGACCGCGTCACCGTCCGCAGCGCGCTCTCGATCTCGCCCTGCACCGTCCTGGTCTCCTGCCGGAGCTGCTTGGCCCACCCGGAGAAGTCCTTGCCGTCGTACGACAGATCGAGCCGCACCCGCACGAACCCGTCCGCTACCTCGTCACTCACCCGTGCATCCTCTCAACAACGCGAAGCGGGCCCGTCCCGGTGAAGGAACGGACCCGCTCGACACACCCCGAAGGGGCGCGGGGAACTGCGCGATCAGCCACGGCGAAGCCGCAGCGCCCACAGCACCCGGTGGACGACTAGGCGTCCTTGGACTCCTCGGCGGCAGCCGGCGTGGCGTCCTCGACGACCTCGGCGGCCGGAGCGGCAGCCTCGGCGTCCTTGGCGGCACGCTTGGTGGCGGCCTCGGCCTCACCGGTGGCCTGCTGCGCGACCGTCAGGGCCTCGACCAGCTCGATGACAGCCATGGGCGCGTTGTCGCCACGGCGGTTACCGATCTTGGTGATGCGGGTGTAGCCACCCGGACGGTTCTCGTAGCGCGGGGCGATCTCGGTGAAGAGCGTGTGGACGACGCTCTTGTCCGTGATGACCTGGAGCACCTGACGGCGGTTGTGAAGGTCGCCCTTCTTCGCCTTGGTGACCAGACGCTCCGCGTACGGACGCAGACGACGGGCCTTCGCCTCGGTCGTCGTGATCTTGCCGTGCTCGAAGAGGTTCTTCGCGAGGTTCGCGAGGAGGAGCTTCTCGTGCGCAGCGCTGCCGCCCAGACGGGCGCCCTTGGCGGGCTTCGGCATGGTGTTTCTCCTTGGTGTCTGCCCCGGCCGTATCAGGTACCGGGGTCAGGGCCCCGCAGACGGATGCCTGCGGGCAGTCACATCAGTACTGCTCGGTCTCCACGAAACCGGCGTCCGCGTCGTCGTCGGCGCCGAAGGCGTCGGCGGCGGCGGTCGGGTCGAAGCCGGGAGGCGAGTCCTTCAGGGCGAGGCCCATACCGGCCAGCTTCGCCTTGACCTCGTCGATCGACTTCGCACCGAAGTTGCGGATGTCGAGCAGGTCCGCCTCGGAGCGGGCGACGAGCTCACCCACGGAGTGGATGCCCTCGCGCTTGAGGCAGTTGTACGACCGGACGGTGAGCTCGAGCTCCTCGATCGGCAGCGCCAGATCGGCGGCGAGCGCGGCGTCCGTCGGGGACGGACCCATGTCGATGCCCTCGGCGTCGATGTTCAGCTCGCGGGCGAGACCGAACAGCTCGACCAGGGTCTTGCCGGCGGACGCCATGGCGTCACGCGGGCGCATGGCCTGCTTGGTCTCGACGTCGACGATCAGCTTGTCGAAGTCGGTGCGCTGCTCGACACGCGTGGCCTCGACCTTGTACGTGACCTTGAGGACCGGCGAGTAGATCGAGTCGACCGGGATGCGCCCGATCTCCTGACCCACCTGCTTGTTCTGCACGGCGGAGACGTAGCCGCGACCGCGCTCGACGGTCAGCTCCATCTCCAGCTTGCCCTTGCCGTTGAGCGTGGCGAGGACGAGGTCGGGGTTGTGGACCTCGACACCGGCCGGGGGCGCGATGTCGGCGGCGGTGACCAGACCCGGGCCCTGCTTGCGCAGGTACATCACGACGGGCTCGTCGTGCTCGGACGACACGACGAGCTGCTTGATGTTGAGGATCAGGTCGGTGACGTCCTCCTTGACGCCCGGCACGGTGGTGAACTCGTGCAGGACACCGTCGATGCGGATGCTGGTGACAGCAGCGCCGGGGATCGACGAGAGGAGGGTGCGGCGGAGGGAGTTGCCGAGGGTGTATCCGAAGCCCGGCTCCAGCGGCTCGATCACGAACCGGGAGCGGAACTCGTCGACGACCTCTTCGGTCAACGAGGGACGCTGAGCAATCAGCATTCTGCGATTCCTTCAGTCATGGGCACCCACTATTTGATGCCCGACTAGTACTTCAAGGGTACGGGCGGCACGGCCCGAAAGAGCCGTACCGCCCGAAATCCTCAGGTCAAGCGACGCGCGTCAGACGCGGCGGCGCTTGGGGGGACGGCAGCCGTTGTGCGGGGTGGGCGTGACGTCCTGGATCGAACCGACCTCGAGGCCGGTGGCCTGGAGGGAGCGGATCGCGGTCTCACGGCCGGAGCCGGGACCCTTGACGAACACGTCGACCTTGCGCATGCCGTGCTCCTGCGCACGACGGGCAGCCGACTCGGCGGCCATCTGCGCGGCGAACGGCGTCGACTTGCGCGAGCCCTTGAAGCCCACGTGGCCGGCGGAGGCCCACGAGATCACGTTGCCGGTCGGGTCCGTGATGGACACGATCGTGTTGTTGAACGTGCTCTTGATGTGCGCGTGGCCGTGAGCGACGTTCTTCTTTTCCTTGCGGCGCACCTTCTTGGCAGCGCCCTGACGTCCCTTGGGGGGCATGTCGTTCTCCTACGGGAGGTGGTCGGTCCTACAGCGAAGACCGCTGAAAAGCGTCCGCTGAGGACTACTTCTTGCCCGGCTTCTTCTTACCGGCGATGGCGCGACGCGGGCCCTTGCGGGTGCGGGCGTTCGTGCTGGTGCGCTGACCGCGGACCGGCAGACCACGACGGTGGCGCAGACCCTGGTAGCAGCCGATCTCGACCTTGCGGCGGATGTCGGCCTGGATCTCGCGACGGAGGTCACCCTCGGTCTGGTAGTTCTGGTCCACGTACTCGCGGATCTTGACGAGGTCTTCCTCGCTCAGGTCGCGAACACGGACGTTGCGGTCCACACCGGTGGCGTCCAGCGTCTGCTGGGCGCGCGTACGCCCGATGCCGAACACGTAGGTGAGGGCAACCTCGACGCGCTTGTCGCGCGGGAGGTCAACACCTTCAAGGCGTGCCATTCAAGGCTCCTGTTGATACTCGGAGGTCTGTAACAGAACCACTCCCAGCCGCCGTCCTCTTTGTCATCAAAGATTTGGTACGCGCTGGGTCCCCGGCCTCCGACCGAGGGTGTCGCCACGACGAGACGGGGCTCGTCGCCGGCGGGTTCTGCATGTGTACTCAATGTGCTGCGTCGCGCGAGATCTACGAACGAACTGCAGTGAACGGGTCTGGCGTCAGCCCTGGCGCTGCTTGTGGCGCGGGTTGTCGCAGATCACCATGACCCGGCCGTGACGGCGGATCACCCTGCACTTGTCGCAGATCTTCTTGACGCTCGGCTTGACCTTCATGGGTGAGGTTCTCCGGGTCAGTTGCCGGCGGCCCGCAGAGTGCGGGACTCGGGCAAGATCTACTTGTACCGGTAGACGATCCGGCCACGCGTCAGGTCGTACGGAGACAGCTCCACCACGACCCGGTCGTCAGGGAGGATACGGATGTAGTGCATACGCATCTTGCCGCTGATGTGTGCCAGGACCTGGTGGCCGTTCTGGAGCTCGACCTTGAACATGGCGTTCGGAAGAGACTCGACGACAGTGCCCTCGATCTCGATGGCACCTTGCTTCTTGGCCACGCTTCGCCCTTCGAATCGACTACCTTGATCGACTCTGCGCTGCGGGGTCCCGACCGGGGTCCGGACATGCGCATACACGAGAGCCGACGAGTCAGTCTACGTCAGTACCCCCGGAAAGACGAATCCAGGGATTCTGCCCTGTCGCGGAGATCCCTAAGCCTGGGGTCCCCGTCCGCGGGCGCCGGGTCAGCCCAGCGGGTCCGGCGCCGCCGTCACGCCCAGCTCGGCCAGCTTCGCCCTGCCGCCGTCCGGCGACGTCAGTACGAGCGGCCCCTCCTCCGTCAGCGCGACGGAGTGCTCCCAGTGCGAGGACCACGTGCCGTCCGTCGTGATGACGGTCCAGTCGTCCTGGAGGACCTCGGTCTTCGGGGTTCCGAGCGAGACCATGGGCTCGATGGCCAGGCAGAACCCGGGCACGAGCTTCGGGCCCTTCCCGCGGCGCCGCTCGACGTAGTTCAGCAGATGCGGGTCCATGTGCATCTCGGTGCCGATGCCGTGGCCGCCGTAGTCCTCGACGATGCCGTACTTGCCGCCGCCGGGCTTGGGCTGGCGGCGGATGTAGGTCTCGACGGCCCGCGAGATGTCGACCAGCCGGTTCCCGGCCTTCATGGCGGCGATGCCGGCCCACATCGACCCCTCGGTCACGCGGGACAGCTCGATCAGCTCCGGAGCGTGACCGGAGCCCACGAACGCCGTGTACGCCGCGTCCCCGTGCCAGCCGTCGACGATCGCACCGCAGTCGATCGAGATGATGTCCCCGTCCTCGAGGACGACGTCCTCGCTCGGGATGCCGTGCACGACGACCTCGTTCTTCGACGTGCAGATCGTCGCGGGGAAGCCGCCGTACCCGAGGAAGTTCGACTTCGCACCGTGCTCGGCGAGCACCTTGCGGGCGACCTCATCGAGGTCCCGCGTCGTGGCACCCGGCACCGCCGCCTCACGGGTCGCGGCATGGATCGCCGCCACGACCAGCCCCGCCTCCCGCATCGTGCGAATCTGCTCGGGGGTCTTGATCTGCACCATGAGGGGCCTGCGCTCTCCGTCATTCCGGGTAAGGGGGAAACGTACCTGTCAACACTAAGGCCGCGGCCCCCGTGACGGGGAACCGCGGCCTGAGCGAAGCGATGATGCGCCGGAGCGGACCGGTCAGCGGCCGAGGGCCTCCATGGCCCGCGCCGTCACCTCTTCCACCTTGCCGAGCGCGGAGATCGTCTTCACGAGCCCCTGCTCCCGGTAGTAGCCGATGATCGGCTCGGTCTGCGTGTGGTAGACCTCGAGCCGCTTGCGCACGGTCTCTTCCTTGTCGTCGTCACGCTGGTACAGCTCGCCGCCGCAGGTGTCGCAGACACCGTCGGCCTTCGGCTGCTTGTACTCGACGTGGAAGACGTGCGCCGAGTCGTTCCGGCAGATGCGGCGGCCGGCGATGCGCTTGACCACCTCGTCCTCGGGGACCTCCAGGTCCAGCACCGCGTCCAGCTTCACGTCGTCCGTCTTGAGGGCGACGTCGAGCGCCTCGGCCTGCGAGACGTTGCGGGGGAAGCCGTCGAGCAGGAAGCCGTTCACGGCGTCCGGCTGCTCCATGCGGTCCTTGGCCATCCCGATGGTGACCTCGTCCGGGACCAGCTGACCGGCGTCCATGTAGGACTTGGCCTTCTTGCCCAGCTCCGTGCCCTGGCTGATGTTGGCACGGAAGAGGTCGCCCGTGGAGATGTGCGGGATCGACAGGTTCTTGGCAAGGAACGCGGCCTGCGTTCCCTTGCCGGCACCAGGCGGCCCGACGAGGACGATTCGCATCAGCGGAGGAACCCTTCGTAATTGCGCTGCTGGAGCTGGCTCTCGATCTGCTTCACCGTCTCCAGACCGACACCCACGATGATCAGGATGCTGGTGCCGCCGAACGGGAAGTTCTGGTTTGCCCCGAAACCAACCAACGCCATCGTCGGTACAAGAGCGATCAGACCCAAGTACAGCGAGCCCGGCCAGGTGATCCGATTGAGCACGTACGAGAGATACTCAGCGGTCGGTCGGCCAGCCCGGATGCCCGGGATGAAGCCACCATACTTCTTCATGTTGTCCGCGACTTCCTCGGGGTTGAACGAGATCGCCACGTAGAAGAACGCGAAGAAGACGATCAGGAGGAAGTACGTAACGATGTAGATCGGGTGATTTCCCTTGGTCAGGTGGTCGTCGATCCAGACCTTCCACGACGAGTCACCACCCGCGAACTGGGCGACCAGGGCCGGGATGTAGAGCAGCGACGAGGCGAAGATGACAGGGATCACACCCGCCTGGTTCACCTTCAACGGGATGTACGTGGACGTACCGCCGTAGGAACGGCGCCCGATCATGCGCTTCGCGTACTGCACCGGAATGCGGCGCTGGGCCTGCTCGACGAAGACGACCAGGCCGACCATGACCAGGCCGACGAGGATGACGGTGCCGAACTCGATCCAGCCGTCGGCCAGCGAGCCCTGCTGCTTGATGGCCCACAGGGCGGACGGGAAGGTGGCGGCGATCGAGATGAACATCAGGATCGACATGCCGTTGCCGATGCCGCGGTCGGTGATGAGCTCGCCGAGCCACATCATCACGCAGGTGCCGGCGGTCATCGTGATGACCATCGTGATCGTGATGAAGATCGACTGGTCGGGCACGATCTGGCTGGCGACCGGGCAGCCCTGGAAGAGCGCGCCCGTCCGGGCCGTGGCCACGAGGCCGGTGCCCTGGAGGATGGCGAGCGCCACCGTCAGATAACGGGTGTACTGGGTGATCTTCGCCGTACCCGCCTGGCCCTCCTTCTTGAGGGCTTCCAGGCGCGGGATCACGACGGTGAGCAGCTGCAGAATGATGCTCGCGGTGATGTACGGCATGATGCCCAGCGCGAAGACCGTGATCTGCAACAGCGCGCCACCGCTGAACATGTTGACCAGACCGAAGAGCCCGGTGTTGGAGCTCGCCTGGTCCATACACGTCTGGACGTTCGAGTAATCGACGCCGGGGATCGGGATATGCGCGCCGAGCCGGTAGATCACGACGATGCCGAGCGTGAAGAGCAGCTTCTTGCGCAGGTCGGGCGTCTTGAACGCCCGGGCGAACGCGGTGAGCACGGTGCCTCCTGCGACCCCCGCGCGCGTGCGTCAGAGGTGACGGTCTTGAGGATTCGACGAATACGTAACGGCCGAGAACCTGGTTTGGTGCCGGGGGCACGCAAGTCCCAGAAAAACAGCAGCGGGGGTCACCTTACCGGCGTACCCACCCCCCTAGGAACGACCAACCGGGGATACCCCATTTGTGGGGTATCCCCGGTCGGGATCGCTCATGTCATCGAGACGGCGTCTGGGTTCAGACGAGCTCGGTGACCGTACCGCCGGCGGCGGTGATCTTCTCCTTGGCGGAGCCGGAGACGGCGTCGACCGTCACCTGCAGCGCCACGGTGATCTCGCCCTGGCCGAGGACCTTGACGAGGCTGTTCTTGCGGACAGCGCCCTTCTCCACCAGACCCTCGACGGTGACTTCGCCACCCTCGGGGTACAGCGAGGCGAGCTTGTCCAGGTTCACGACCTGGAACTCGACCTTGAAGGGGTTCTTGAAGCCCTTCAGCTTCGGGAGACGCATGTGGAGGGGCATCTGCCCACCCTCGAAGCGCTCCGGAACCTGGTAACGGGCCTTCGTGCCCTTGGTACCACGACCGGCCGTCTTACCCTTCGACGCCTCACCACGACCGACACGGGTCTTGGCGGTCTTGGCGCCGGGGGCCGGACGGAGGTTGTGGATCTTCAGCGGGTTGTTCTCCGCCATGATCAGACCTCCTCAACCGTCACGAGGTGGCGGACGGTGTGCACCATTCCGCGGAACTCGGGGCGGTCCTCCTTGACGACCTGCGTGTTGATCCCCTTGAGACCGAGGGAACGCAGGGTGTCACGGTGGTTCTGCTTGCTGCCGATGTACGACTTCACCTGCGTGATCTTGAGCTGTGCCATTACGCAGCACCAGCCCCGGCACGCGCGCGCAGCAGAGCCGCGGGAGCGACGTCCTCGAGGGGCAGACCACGGCGAGCCGCGATCTCCTCGGGACGCTGCAGGCCCTTGAGGGCCTCCACGGTCGCGTGCACGATGTTGATCGCGTTCGACGAACCGAGCGACTTCGACAGGATGTCGTGCACGCCCGCGCACTCGAGCACGGCACGCACCGGGCCACCGGCGATCACGCCGGTACCGGGGGAAGCCGGCTTGAGCAGGACGACGCCCGCAGCCTTCTCGCCCGTGATCGGGTGCGGGATGGTGCCCTGGATACGGGGGACCTTGAAGAAGTGCTTCTTGGCCTCCTCCACACCCTTGGCGATGGCGGCCGGCACCTCCTTGGCCTTGCCGTAACCGACACCCACGGTGCCGTCACCATCGCCCACCACGACGAGCGCAGTGAAGCTGAAGCGACGACCACCCTTCACAACCTTGGCGACGCGGTTGATCGCGACAACGCGCTCAACGTACGCGGTCTTCTCGGCGGCGGCGTTGCCACCGTCGCGACCCTTCCGGTCCCGCCGCTCGCCGCCACCGGCACCGCCACCGCGGCGCTGGGGTCCAGCCATTGGAATTACCTCTCTCTGTTTCCGCTAGCTACGCAGCGACATCAGTCGCTGCGCGACGGGGGCTCAGAACTTGAGCCCGGCTTCGCGGGCGGCGTCCGCCAGGGCAGCGATGCGCCCGGCGTACTGGTTACCACCACGGTCGAACACGACGGCCTCGACACCGGCGGCCTTGGCGCGCTCGGCGACCAGGGCGCCGACCGACTTGGCCTGCGCGGACTTGTCGCCCTCGCCACCGCGGATCGAGGTGTCCAGGGTCGACGCCGACGCGAGGGTGTGACCCTTAACGTCGTCGATGACCTGGGCCACGATGTTGCGGTTCGAGCGCGTCACGACCAGGCGCGGACGCTCGGCCGTACCCGAGATGTGCTTGCGGATACGGATGTGGCGGCGCTTGATAGCCGCACGCTTGTAAGCGTCGCCCTTAGCGATCTTCTGACCGTATGCCATGGCTTACTTACCCGCCTTTCCGACCTTGCGGCGGATGACTTCGCCTTCGTACTTGACGCCCTTGGCCTTGTACGGGTCGGGCTTGCGCAGCTTGCGGATGTTCGCCGCAACCTCGCCGACCTTCTGCTTGTCGATGCCCTCGACCGAGAAGTGGGTCGGGTTCTCCACCTTGAAGGTGATGCCCTCGGGGGCCTCGACCAGGATCGGGTGGCTGTAGCCGAGAGAGAACTCCAGGTTGGAGCCCTTCGCGACGACGCGGTAACCGACACCGCTGATCTCGAGCTTCTTCACGTAACCCGTGGTCACGCCGGTGATCATGTTCGCCACCAGCGTGCGGGACAGGCCGTGCAGGGCCTTGTTCTGACGCTCGTCGTTCGGGCGGGTGACGCTGAGCACGCCGTCCTCACCCTTGGCGATCTCGATCGGCGCAGCAACGGTGTGGGTCAGGGTGCCCTTGGAACCCTTGACCGTCACCGCCTGGCCGTCGATGGTGACGTCCACGCCGGCGGGAACCGTGATGGGGAGCTTGCCAATACGCGACATAGCTGTTTCCTCCTGTTCCCTTCCGCTACCAGACGTAGGCGAGGACTTCCCCACCCACGCCCTTCTTGCCTGCCTGCTGGCCGGTCAGGAGACCGTGCGACGTGGAGATGATCGCCACGCCCAGGCCGCCGAGGACCTTCGGCAGGTTGGTGGACTTCGCGTAAACGCGCAGGCCCGGCTTGGAGATCCGCTTGATGCCGGCGATCGAACGCTCACGGTTCGGGCCGAACTTCAGCTCCAGGACGAGGGACTTGCCGACCTCGGCGTCCTCGACCTTCCAGCCGGTGATGAAACCCTCCTGCTGGAGGATCTCGGCGATGTGCGACTTGATCTTGCTGTGCGGCATAGCCACGGTGTCGTGGTACGCCGAGTTCGCGTTACGCAGACGCGTCAGCATGTCTGCGATCGGATCAGTCATGGTCATGAATTGGCCTTCGGCCTCTCTCGCCGGGGTTTCCTGTATGCGCCATCCCTCTCCCCACACAGGGGCGGGACGGGTGCGGCGCGGGGACCTACGGCGTAGTAAGCATTCATTTGCGGACAGAGTCCGCAGGCGGTCAGGGCGGCAGAGACGCCCAACCCTCCTAGCCTAAGCCATGAGGGGCAGGGCCTCTGCCGACCCTTTGCTTACCGAGAGACTCCGGTCATCCCAACTAGGGGATTACCAGGAGCTCTTGGTCACGCCCGGCAGCTCGCCACGGTGAGCCATCTCACGAAGGCACACGCGGCAGAGGCCGAACTTGCGGTACACGGAGTGCGGGCGGCCACAACGCTGGCAGCGGGTGTAGGCACGCACACCGAACTTGGGCTTACGAGCAGCCTTGGCAATCAGAGCCTTCTTCGCCATCTCGCTTACGCCTCCTTGAAGGGGAAGCCGAGGTGACGAAGGAGCGCACGGCCCTCAGCGTCGTTGGTCGCCGTGGTGACCACGGTGATGTCCATACCCCGGACGCGGTCGATCTTGTCCTGGTCGATCTCGTGGAACATGACCTGCTCGGTGAGACCGAAGGTGTAGTTGCCACGGCCGTCGAACTGCTTGGGGGACAGACCACGGAAGTCGCGGATGCGCGGGAGCGCGAGCGACAGGGTGCGGTCCAGGAACTCCCACATGCGGTCGCCACGGAGCGTGACGTGGGCACCGATCGGCTGGCCCTCACGCAGCTTGAACTGCGCGATGGACTTGCGGGCCTTGGTGATGGCCGGCTTCTGACCCGTGATGGTGGTCAGGTCGCGGACAGCACCGTCCATGAGCTTGGAGTCACGCGCAGCGTCACCCACACCCATGTTGACCACGATCTTGACCAGACCGGGGATCTGCATGACGTTCTCGTACGAGAACTCCTCCTGCAGCTTGCCCTTGATCTCGTCGCGGTACTTCTGCTTCAGACGCGGGTTGGTGGTGGTCGTCATCAGATGTCCTCACCCGTCCGCTTGGCAACGCGGATCTTGTTGCCCTCGTCGTCGAAGCGGTAGCCGACACGCGTGACGACCTTGTTGCCGTCCTTCTCAACGACCAGCTGGACGTTGGAGACGTGGATCGGCGCCTCGGTGGTCACGATGCCGCCGGCCTGCGAGCCGGAGGCCGTGGGACCGGCCTTGGTGTGCTTCTTGACCCGGTTGACACCCTCGACCAGGACACGCTCGTCGCGCGGGTAAGCGGCAATGACCTTGCCCTGCTTGCCCTTGTCCTTACCGGTGATGACCTGGACCAGGTCGCCCTTCTTGATCTTCATGCTTACAGCACCTCCGGCGCGAGCGAGATGATCTTCATGAACTTCTTCTCGCGCAGCTCACGGCCCACCGGGCCGAAGATACGGGTGCCACGAGGGTCGCCGTCGTTCTTCAGAATGACGGCGGCGTTCTCGTCGAAGCGGATGTACGAGCCGTCCGGACGGCGGCGCTCCTTGACGGTGCGAACGATGACGGCCTTGACGACGTCACCCTTCTTCACGTTGCCACCGGGGATCGCGTCCTTGACGGTGGCGACGATGACGTCACCGATGCCCGCGTAGCGGCGACCCGAGCCACCGAGAACACGGATGCAAAGGATCTCCTTGGCACCAGTGTTGTCGGCGACGCGAAGTCGCGACTCCTGCTGGATCACGTCTATCTCCTGATCGTCTGCCGGTTCCCGGCGGGGGTTCGCGTACGAACCCCCACCGAGCCTGGCGGAACTGTCCTGCGGTGCCCCTACTTGGTGAGGGCCGCAGGAATTACTTAACGGTCCTGGGGGAAGACCCGCGCCCCGTGGACGGGGCGAGGGGCAGCGGGAGCGAGTGCTCCCGCTTGATTACTTCGCCTTCTCCAGGATCTCGACGACGCGCCAGCGCTTCGTCGCGGACAGCGGACGCGTCTCCATGAGGAGGACGCGGTCGCCGACGCCCGCGGCGTTCTGCTCGTCGTGCGCCTTGAGCTTGTTCGTACGGCGGATGACCTTGCCGTACAGCGCGTGCTTGACGCGGTCCTCGACAGCGACGACGACGGTCTTGTCCATCTTGTCGCTGACAACAAGGCCCTCACGGGTCTTGCGGAAGCCGCGGGCGGCAGTCTCTTCAGTCACAGTCTTCTCGCTCATCAGGCGTTCTCCACCGTCTCGATGCCCAGCTCGCGCTCACGCATGAGGGTGTAGATCCGCGCGATGTCCTTGCGGACGGCCTTGAGCCGGCCGTGGTTCTCGAGCTGACCGGTCGCCGCCTGGAAGCGGAGGTTGAACAGCTCTTCCTTGGCCTCGCGGAGCTTGCCCAGAAGCTCCTCGTTGCCCAGCTCGCGCAGCTCGGACGCCTTGGTCCCGGCCGACATCACGCCTCACCTGCTTCGCGCTTAACGATCTTGCACTTCATCGGCAGCTTGTGGGCCGCACGAGTCAGGGCTTCACGCGCGATCTTCTCGTTGGGGTACGACAGCTCGAACATGACGCGTCCGGGCTTGACGTTGGCGATCCACCACTCCGGCGAACCCTTACCGGAACCCATGCGGGTCTCCGCAGGCTTCTTGGTGAGGGGACGGTCCGGGTAGATGTTGATCCAGACCTTGCCACCACGCTTGATGTGACGCGTCATGGCGATACGAGCGGCCTCGATCTGACGGTTCGTCACGTACGCCGGGGTGAGCGCCTGGATGCCGTACTCGCCGAACGCAACCTGCGTGCCACCCTTGGACATACCGCTGCGCTTCGGGTGGTGCTGCTTGCGGTGCTTGACCCTACGGGGGATCAGCATTTCGGTCAGGCCTCCGTTCCGGTGCTCTCAGCAGCGGGAGCGGCGGCGGGAGCGTCGGCCTTGGGGGCCTCGGCAGCCGGCGCGGACTGCTGCTGCGGCTTGCGGCCGCGACCGCCACGCTCGCCACCGCGGCCACCACGGGCCGGGCGGTCGTTGCCACCACGGGCCGGGCGGTTGCCGGCGCGGGCAGCGGCGTTCTCGGCGCGGACCTCGGCGATGTTCTTGACGTCGCCCTTGTAGATCCAGACCTTCACACCGATGCGGCCGAAGGTCGTCTTGGCCTCGAAGAAGCCGTAGTCCACGTTGGCGCGGAGCGTGTGCAGGGGCACACGGCCCTCGCGGTAGAACTCCGAACGGGACATCTCGGCGCCGCCGAGACGACCGCCACACTGGATCTTGATGCCCTTGGCGCCCGCCTTCATCGCCGACTGCATGCTCTTGCGCATGGCACGACGGAAGGAGACGCGGGAGGACAGCTGCTCCGCGACGGCCTGGGCCACGAGCTGAGCGTCCGTCTCGGGGTTCTTGACCTCGAGGATGTTCAGCTGGACCTGCTTGCCCGTGAGCTTCTCGAGGTCACCGCGGATGCGGTCGGCCTCGGCGCCACGGCGGCCGATGACGATGCCGGGACGAGCGGTGTGGATGTCCACACGCACGCGGTCACGGGTGCGCTCGATCTCCACCTTCGAGATGCCGGCGCGCTCCATGCCGGACGTCATCATCCGACGGATGGCGACGTCTTCCTTGACGTAGTCCTTGTACAGCTTGTCGGCGTACCAACGCGACTTGAAGTCGGTCGTGACACCGAGCCGGAACCCGTGCGGGTTTACCTTCTGGCCCATTACCGGGTTCCTTCCTTGCTGCTGACGACCACGGTGATGTGGCTGGTCCGCTTACGGATCCGGTAGGCACGGCCCTGAGCACGCGGACGGAACCGCTTCAGGGTCGGGCCCTCATCCACGTACGCCTCGCTGATGACCAGCGTGGAGGCGTCGGTGTGGTCGTAGTTGTGCGCGGCGTTGGCAATGGCGCTGTCCAGCACCTTGCCGACCGGCACGCTCGCGGCCTGCGGGGCGAAACGCAGGACCGCCTGAGCCTCCGTGGCGTCCATGCCACGGATGAGGTCCACCACGCGGCGGGCCTTCATGGGCGTGACGCGGATGTACCGCGCCTGGGCCCTGGCTTCCATGGTTGTCCCTTCAATGTTCGTCATAGTCGTTCACACCCCGCTTAGCGGCGCTTCGACTTGCGGTCGTCCTTGACGTGGCCGCGGAAGGTGCGGGTCGGCGAAAACTCACCGAGCTTGTGGCCGACCATCGACTCGGTGACGAACACCGGGATGTGGGTCTTGCCGTTGTGCACCGCGATCGTGTGCCCCAGCATGCTGGGGATGATCATCGAGCGCCGGGACCAGGTCTTGATGACGTTCTTGGTGCCTGCTTCGTTCTGGGCGTCCACCTTCTTCACGAGGTGGTCGTCGACGAAGGGCCCCTTCTTGAGACTGCGCGGCATCTAAACCCGCTCCTAGCGCTTCTTGTTCGACTTGCGGCGGCGGACGATGTACTTGTTGCTCGCCTTGTTGCGATCACGAGTACGACCCTCCTTCTTGCCCCACGGCGAGACCGGGTGACGACCACCGGAGGTCTTGCCTTCACCACCACCGTGCGGGTGGTCGACCGGGTTCATGACGACACCACGCACGGTCGGGCGGACGCCCTTCCAGCGCATGCGGCCGGCCTTGCCCCAGTTGATGTTGCTCTGCTCGGCGTTACCGACCTCGCCGACGGTGGCGCGGCAGCGCACGTCGACCAGGCGGATCTCACCGGAGGGCATGCGGAGGTGGGCCATCGAGCCCTCCTTCGCGAGCAGCTGCACGGAGGCACCCGCGGAGCGGGCGAACTTGGCGCCACCACCGGGACGGAGCTCGATCGCGTGGATCGTGGTACCGACCGGGATGTTGCGGAGCGCCAGGTTGTTGCCGGGCTTGATGTCGGCCGCCGGGCCGTTCTCGACCACGGCACCCTGGGCGAGCCCACGGGGGGCCAGGATGTAGCGCTTCTCGCCGTCCGCGTAGTGCAGGAGAGCGATACGCGCGGTGCGGTTGGGGTCGTACTCGATGTGAGCGACCTTCGCCGGCACGCCGTCCTTGTCGTGACGACGGAAGTCGATCACGCGGTAAGCGCGCTTGTGGCCGCCACCCTGGTGGCGGACGGTCACGCGACCGGAGTTGTTACGGCCGCCCTTGCTGTGCAGGGGGCGGACCAGCGACTTCTCCGGCGTGGACCGCGTGACCTCGACGAAGTCGGCAACGCTGGAGCCACGACGGCCCGGCGTAGTCGGCTTGTACTTGCGGATTCCCATTTCTCAGTCCTCGTCCGATATTCGGACCAGGGCGCTCCGTTAGGAGGCCTGGCCGAAGATGTCGATACGGTCGCCCTCAACGAGGGTCACGATCGCGCGCTTGGTGTTCGCACGCTGGCCGAAGCCGGTGCGGGTCCGCTTGCGCTTGCCCTGACGGTTGATCGTGTTGACCCCGGAGACCTTGACCGAGAAGACCGCCTCGACGGCCTGCTTGATCTGGGTCTTGTTGGCACGCGGGTCGACGATGAACGTGTACTTGTTCTCGTCGAGCAGGGCGTACGACTTCTCCGAGACGACCGGACGAACGAGAACGTCACGGGGGTCCGTGTAGCTCTTGCTCAGCGGCGTGGGCTCGACAGCGATCTTGCCCTCGGTGGCGATGCGCTTCGCCTTGGCGACGCGCGCGGCCTTGGCGGCCTTGGCGGCCTTCGAGGCGATGCTCGGGTGACGCGTAGCCATCAGGCCTCGCTCCCTTCGGTGTCAGCGGCCTTGGGGCCAGACACGAAGGACTCGAAAGCGGCCTGGGTGAAGACCACGTCGTCCGAGACGAGAACGTCGTACGTGTTCAGCTGGCCCGGCTCCAGGATGTGGACCTGGGGCAGGTTGCGGGCGGAGAGCCACGCGGCCTCGTCGGCGCGCTCGGCGACCAGGAGCAGGTTCTTGCGCTCCGAGATCTTGCCGAACAGCGTCTTCGCGGCCTTCGTGGAGACCTCGCCCTCGATCACGCCGGAGACGACGTGGATGCGAGCGTTGCGGGCCCGGTCGGTGAGGGCGTGACGCAGGGCGGCAGCCTTCATCTTCTTCGGGGTCCGCTGCGAGTAGTCACGCGGCACGGGACCGTGCACGACGCCACCACCGGCGAACTGCGGGGCGCGGGTCGAACCCTGACGGGCGCGGCCGGTGCCCTTCTGGCGGTACGGCTTCTTGCCGCCACCACGGACTTCGCCACGGGTCTTGGTCTTGTGCGTGCCCTGGCGGGCAGCGGCCAGCTGCGCGACGACGACCTGGTGAAGCAGCGGAACGCTGACCTTCTCGACGTCGAAGATCTCCGCGGGGAGCTCGACCGTCCCGGTCTTGTCGCCTGCCGGCGAAAGGATGTCAACAGTGCTCATCGGTTACCTCAGGCCCCCTTGGCCGCGGTGCGGACCAGGACGAGGCCGCCGTTCGGACCGGGAACCGCGCCCTTGATGAGCAGCAGACCCTTCTCCGCGTCAACGGCGTGGACGGTCAGGTTCTGGGTGGTGACCCGCTCGTTGCCCATACGGCCCGCCATGCGGAGGCCCTTGAACACACGGCCGGGGGTGGCGCAGCCACCGATCGAGCCCGGCTTGCGGTGCACGCGGTGGGCACCGTGAGATGCCTTGCCGCCGGCGAAGTTGTGACGCTTCATGACACCGGCGAAGCCCTTGCCCTTGCTCTTGCCGGTCACGTCCACCTTGATGCCGGACTCGAAGGTCTCAGCGGTGATCTCCTGGCCGAGGGTGTACTCGGAAGCGTCCGAGGTACGGATCTCGACGAGGTGACGACGGGGGGTGACGTCGGCCTTGGCGAAGTGGCCCTTGAGGGGCTTGTTCACCTTGCGCGGGTCGATCTCGCCGAACGCGATCTGGACGGACTCGTAGCCGTCCACGTCGTTCGTGCGGACCTGGGTCACGACGTTGGGGCCGGCCTTGACGACGGTGACCGGAACAACACGGTTGTTCTCGTCCCACACCTGCGTCATGCCGAGCTTCTCGCCCAGGATGCCCTTGATCTGCTTAGCCATTATCGATCACCAGCCCTTAGAGCTTGATCTCGATGTCGACACCGGCCGGAAGGTCGAGTCGCATCAGAGAGTCAACGGTCTTGGGGGTGGGGTCGAGAATGTCGATCAGGCGCTTGTGCGTGCGCATCTCGAAGTGCTCGCGCGAGTCCTTGTACTTGTGCGGCGACTTGATGACGCAGTACACGTTCTTCTCGGTAGGCAGCGGCACCGGGCCCGCGACCGACGCACCAGTACGCGTCACCGTCTCGACGATCTTCTTCGCCGAGGAGTCGATGACCTCGTGGTCGTAGGCCTTGAGCCGGATGCGGATCTTCTGTCCCGCCATGGCTACTTAGTAGTCCTGTCTCTCGAAACGCTCTGGCTCCTGGGGGCCCTGTTTCACACTTCCTCCGACCCACGCGGTCGGGCGTGTCGCGGTGTCGCTGACAGAAATATCCGTACGGATTTCCCTGCTACAGGAACCGCGGCCCAGGGCCGCATGTGCTGGGGGAAGAAACCCACCAGGCGCCTGGTGGAGCCCCGCGCTGAGCTTCCCGGAAGATTCCCGTACGTCCGCCCCAGCGCTGCCGCAAGCGACAGATGGGGCGACGAGTACTGTGGGACTCGCTTCCGGTCCTCCCGGCGGGAGGCGCGCAGCATCGGCACTCAACCGAGCAACCCCGCTAGTCTGCCATACGGGGCATGCCGGGTGCCAATCGAGCGGAAGAGCGTACCCCCTGTGTGACCGAGGTCAAACCGGCACCGGGGCGGGTCCCGGGACGACCGGACGCGAAGCGGGCAAGACGGACGGGTCGGCGGGTGGGTCTGGATCCGGCCACGGCCGGTTGTGATGATGGACCGCATGTCTGAGCACGGGGGCCCGGCGGAGGAACCGCCTCACACGCCACGATCACGTCTC
The DNA here is from genome assembly GCF_009870065.1 of Streptomyces sp. SID5785. Lineage (GTDB taxonomy): Bacteria > Actinomycetota > Actinomycetes > Streptomycetales > Streptomycetaceae > Streptomyces. The sequence goes on from NZ_WWIA01000760.1 coordinate 18,677, forward strand.
GCGGACTACGCGGAGATGACAGCGACGCCTGACCCGCCCGGCGCGGAACCGCCGCCGGGGGCGAGAGCCGCCGCGGAACAGGCGGACCCGGGCCCGGCCGCCGCGGAGGCCGCCACCGAGGGGCCCGGCGCCCTGGAGCCCGGTGCCGACGAGTCCGGTGCCGACGGGGCCGCGCCTGGGATCGAGGACCCGGAGGTCGCCGAGCGGCGGCAGGCCTTCGCGGAGCTGCTGGGCGAGTTCCGTCGGACGGCGGTCCTGGTACCACTCGGCGACGAGCCCGTCCCGGACGAGGAGCGCGGCCTGCTCACCGCCGACTTCAACGGCATCCGCTTCATCCTGGCGTTCTCCGACGAACAGGCCCTGGCCCGCTACGCCCAGGCCCGCGGCGAGTACACCCGCGAATGGACGTACCGCACGATCCTGGGCGCCCGCCTCCTCGACGTGGCGGTCCCCGCGGCAGGCGTGCCCTGCGGCGTCGCACTGGACTGCGCCGACGGACCCGACGGCATGGTCTTCCCGCCGGTCATGGGCATCGTCCCCGACGAAGCCGCCGTCGACCGCGACACCGAAGCCGACACGGACACGGACGAGGGGGCAGCGCGATGAGCGGCGGTGGCGGTGGCGGTAAGGATCTGAAGGCCGATGGTCTGGCGCTGGTCGCGAAGGGACTGACCGAGGCGCTGGCCGAGCTGAAGGAACTCGGCATGGTCGGCGAGGCCGGCGCCGGGCGCGGCTTCGGGGATGTCGCCCTGTCGGGCCTGGAACTGGGCCACGAGGGCCTCACCGACGAGTTCAAGTCGTTCTGCGAGCGCTGGGAATGGGGCGTGCGGTCCCTGGTCAACGAGGGCAACTCGTTCGCCGTCAAGACCGGCCTGTCGGCAGGCACGTACTACGAGACCGAGCAGTACGTCGAGGGCAGCCTCAAGGTCGTGACCAACGCCGCGATCGGCAACCCGTACGCCTCCGAGGACGAGGTCACCCAGCAGGGCTGGGGCGACATCGCCACCTCCGGCGTCCTGTCCGGCCCGGACTACAGCAAGGAGTCCTTCGACCAGGCCCTCGCCAACAGCGAGCAGGGCTGGAAGGACGCCGGACGCGACGTGATGACCTCCCGCACCATGGGCCCCATGGGCCTCAACCCCCAGAACCTGCACGGCGCGGCCGGCATGTCGGACGCCGAGTACGACCAGTGGCTCGACTCCACCTTCGGCCCCTCCCCCGAAGCCCGGGCCGAAGCCGCCGCACAGCAGCAGAACGGGGGCGAGTGAGCATGGGGTTCCTCGGCGACCTCAAGGACGGCGTCAACGACGGCCTCGGCAAACTCGAGGACGGCATCGAC
>NZ_WWIA01000761.1 GCF_009870065.1 Streptomyces sp. SID5785
CGTCCGGCTCCGGCAAGTCCACCTTCCTGCGGTGCATCAACCACCTGGAGAAGGTCAACGCCGGCCGGCTCTACGTCGACGGCGACCTGGTCGGCTACCGCCAGCAGGGCGACAGGCTCTACGAGCTCCGCGACCGCGAAGTGGCCCTGAAGCGGCGGGACATCGGCATGGTGTTCCAGCGCTTCAACCTCTTCCCGCACCTGACGGCGGTGGAGAACGTCATGGAGGCGCCGGTCCAGGTCAAGCGGCAGTCGAAGTCCGCGGCCCGGCAGCGCGCGCAGGAGCTGCTCGAACGGGTGGGGCTCGCCGACAAGGCGGGCAACTACCCCTCGCAGCTGTCCGGCGGCCAGCAGCAGCGCGTCGCGATCGCGCGGGCGCTCGCGATGGACCCGAAGCTCATGCTGTTCGACGAGCCGACCTCGGCGCTCGACCCGGAGCTGGTCGGTGACGTCCTCGACGTCATGCGGGACCTGGCCGAGTCGGGCATGACGATGGTCGTCGTCACGCACGAGATGGGCTTCGCCCGCGAGGTCGGCGACAGCCTCGTCTTCATGGACGACGGCGTCGTCGTGGAGTCGGGCGACCCGCGTGAGGTGCTCACGAACCCGCAGCACGAGCGGACCCAGTCCTTCCTCTCGAAGGTCCTGTAGCTCCGCCGCGGTGCAGTACCAGGAAGGGGGCGCCCGGGGTCGAGACCCCGGGCGCCCCCTTCCGCGTACGGGACGGCGCGGTCAGCGCACCGCCAGCACCATCGCGTCCGACGGCGAGCTCCACACGGCCCGCGCCTCGGCGAATCCGGCGGTGCGCAGCGCCTGCGCGTGCCAGGACACGGAGGGGGTGTCCCCGTCCGCGTGCTCGCCGTAGATCTCGAAGCGGCGGGCGGTCGGGCCGGCCAGGGCCGGGTCCTTCGCGGCCAGGTCCCACCAGTCGGCCCAGTCGACCGCGCCGGCTTCCTTGGCGCGGTCCATGCGCGCGTGCCGCAGAGCGCGCTCCGCGGCGTTGATCCTCGGCGTGGACTCGTCGATCATGTGGTCCGCGTTCATGAACACCCCGCCGTCGCGGACGAGCGGGGCCAGTCGTCCGTAGAGAGCGGTGAGGGGCTCCGCGTGCAGCCAGTGCAGGGCGGTGGCGGTGAGGACGGCGTCGTACGAGTCGTGCGGCAGCGCCCGCGTCCACTGCGGGTCCTTGAGGTCCGCGGTGACGAACGTGACGCGCTCGTCGTCCGCGAAGGTCCCGCGGGCGATCGCGAGCAGCGCCGGGTCGAGGTCGACGCCGACGCTGGTCGCGCCGGGGAGGCGGGTGAGGAGCCGGTCGGTGATGCTGCCGGTGCCGCAGGCGAGGTCGAGGACGCGGGGCGTGGGCCCGGCGAAGGCCTCGACCATGTCGAGCATCACCCGGAACCGCTCCTCGCGGTCGGGCATGTACCACTCCTGCTGCCGGTCCCAGCTGTCCTGCCAGGCGCGCCAGTCGGTCGTCCCCGCGGCGGCGGTCTCGGTCACGTCGGTCATGGAAGCCCTCCCGGACGGGCGCGTAATACCCTGAATACCAGCGCGAGCATTACGCTCACTCGGCCCGACGATAGACGCCCCCGGTAAGGACTACAAGTGGAACTGGCCTATTACTCGGACTACGCGGTGCGTCTCGTGAACAGCGAGGAGCCCGGCCGCGGCACGGACGAGCTGACCTCGGTCGAGGCGGTGCGCTCCCTGTTCGGCGCCAGCCGGTCGGCGGCCCGGCGGGCCACCGAGTCCGACCTGACGCGCTTCCGCGGGGTCCGGGCCCGGCTGCGCGCCGTCTTCGAGGCGGCCGACGCGGGCGACGAGACACTCGCCGTCGACCTTCTCAACTCACTGCTCCTGGAGTTCCCGGTGAGCCCGCAGATCTCCGGGCACGACCACCGCGACGACGACGGCAGGCCGCTGTGGCACATGCACCTCGCGGACCACCCCTCGAACGCGACCGCGGGCTACGCGGCGATCGCCGCGATGGGCCTCGCCTTCCACCTCACCGAGCACGGTGTGGAGCGGCTCGGCCTGTGCGAGGCGGCCCCGTGCCGCAACGCCTACCTCGACACCTCGACGAACCGCTCCCGCCGCTACTGCTCGGACCGCTGCGCGACCCGGGCCAACGTCGCCGCCTACCGGGCCCGCAAGCGCCTGGAGGCCGACCGGTCGGAGCGCACCGGGCGCACCGCAGCGAACACCCAGGACAGCACCGCGGCCGGCGAGCGCTGACCCTCGCCGCTCGCCCACGGCTTGCGGTGCCGCAGCCGGCCCCGCACCCGGGCCAGCACCAGCTCGTCCGGGACGACCCCGTACACGGTGCTGTCGCCGCCCGCGCCCGGGTTGTCGCCGAGGACCCACCAGCCGCCCTCGCGGCGCTCGGCGATCCGCTTGACGACCAGCAGGTCCTGCTGGAACGGGTGGCGCAGGACCACGACGTCCCCGGGCCGCACCCGTGCGCCGTGCTGCACCAGCATCCAGTCCCCGGGGTACAGGGTCGGCACCATCGACGGGCCCTCGACCTCAATGATCTGAAACGGCACCTTCGCCTCGCGCACTTCCTCGATCGCCTCGGGCATCAGACAGCCTCCCCGGTTCCCGTCGGTGCTTCGGTCCCATCCTCCACCAGTCCCAGTCTGGCCCTGGACTTTTGACCTAAGCCCCCGGGGGCACTCGAGAAAAGCCGTCCTGCACGGAGTAATGTCCCACCTGAGAAGACGATCACGAGGAAGGACAGCTACATGCTTTCCCGCCTGTTCGCCCCCAAGGTGAAGGCCAGCGCCCACTGCGACCTGCCCTGCGGCGTGTACGACCCGGCCCAGGCCCGCATCGAGGCCGAGTCGGTCAAGGCCGTCCAGGACAAGATGGCCGCCAACGACGACGCCGCGTTCCAGACGCGCGCCATCGTCATCAAGGAGCAGCGCGCCGAGCTCGCCAAGCACCACGTGTCGGTGCTCTGGAGCGACTACTTCAAGCCCCCGCACTTCGAGAAGTACCCGGAGCTGCACCAGCTGGTCAACGACACCCTCAAGGCCCTCTCGGCCGCGAAGGCCTCGTCGGACCCGGCCACGGGCCAGAAGGCCCTGGACTACATCGCCCAGATCGACAAGATCTTCTGGGAGACCAAGAAGGCCTGATCCAGGCCCGGTTCACGACGACCCGCGGGCGGTGCACCCCCGCAGGGCCGGCGAACGCCTCGAAGGGGCCCGGCACGATGACGCCGGGCCCCTTCGGCGTGCCCGGGGCCGTACGGGAAACTGGCCGGAACCGCCCCCCGTCCCAGGAGTCCCGCCCATGCCCCGCCCCCGCGTCCTCTACGTCACCGACCTCGCGTACGAGGCCCGCGGCCGCCGGTACTGCGACGAGGACATCCTCCTGTCGTCGCGGCTGCGCGCCGCCTTCGACCTCGCGCTGTGCCACCCGCGGGACGCGGCCGCGCTGATGGACGGCTTCGACGCGGTCGTCGTGCGCAACAGCGGGCCGGTCATCGGCTACCGGGAGGCGTACGAGGAGTTCCGTGCCGCGGCCCTCGCCCGCGGCACGGTCGTCCACAACCCGCTGACGGGCCGCGGGGACATGGCCGGCAAGCAGTACCTGCTCGACCTCACGGACGCCGGGTACCCCGTCATCCCCACCGTCGACCGGGCGGCCGACCTGCACCGGCTGCCCGCCGCCGACTCCTACGCGGCCAAGCCGAAGCTCGGCGCGGACTCGATCGGGCTGCGCTTCGTCGCCCCGGACGAGCTGCCCGGACTGCCCTACGGCGACGGCCTGTTGGTGCAGCCGCGCATCCGCTTCCGGTACGAGGTGTCCTTCTACTTCGTGGACGACACCCTGCAGTACGCCCTCCACGCCCCGGACCCGGAGCGCCGCTGGGAGCTGCGGCCCTACGAGCCGACCGCGGCCGACCGGGAGTTCGCCCGGCGGTTCGTCGCGTGGAACATGGTCCGCCACGGGGTCCAGCGGGTGGACGCCTGCCGCACCCCGGAGGGAGACCTGCTGCTCGTCGAGCTGGAGGACCTCAATCCGTATCTCTCGCTCGACCTGGTGGACGAGGCGACGCGGGACGCGTTCGTCGCCGCGCTGACCCGGTCCGTCCGCGCGGCCCTCGCGGAAAGCCGGTAGCCCGGCCGCGCCCCGCTCTGCCACAGTCGGCCCATGGCTGACACCGGGATCCTGACCGCGGCGGACGTACGGCTGATGCAGCGCCTGGCCCAGCGGGTCACCGCGCTCCGCCCCGACCTGGTGAACAGCGACGCCGCGTACGGCGAACTGGCGTGGAACTGGGGCCGGGGGCACGCCACCGCCGGCCCCCACTGGCGCCGCCGCCTGTGGTGGGACCGTGGCGAGCCGGTCGCGTGGGGCTGGGCGGCGCTGCCGCGCCGGGTCACGCTGAACGACGGCTCGGTCAGGGACGTGACGGGCGCGCACCTCACCTATCAGGTCCATCCCGGGCACAGCGCCCTGGTGGACGAGGTGATCGACTGGTACGACACCCTGGCGGCCGGGCTCGAGCGCACCGTCGTGCCGACCGAGGACGCCTTCGCGCTGGAGCGCTGGTCGGCGCACGGCTACGCGGACGACCCGGACGCGCTCGGCGACACCGGCTCGTGGACCCAGCTCAACGTGCGGGACCTGGACGACGGGCTGGAGCGGCCGGAGCTCCCGGACGGCCACCGCTTCCTGACCGCCGACGAGACGACGCCCGAGACCGTGGTGCGGGCGCACGTGGCCGCGTGGGGGCCGAGCGCGTACGACCTGGCGGCCTACGAGGGGGTCAGGCGGACCGCACCGTACCGGGGCGACCTGCACGTCCTGGTGGTGGCGCCGGACGGCACACCGGCCGCGTCGGCCCTCATGTGGCTCGACGAGGCCAACGCGACCGCGGAGTTCGAGCCCGTCGGCACGCATCCGGAGCACCGGCGGCGCGGGCTCGGCCGGGCGCTGCTGCTGCACGGCATGCACCGCGCGCGGGCGGCGGGCGCGCGGCAGATGACGGTCGCGTCGCTGGGTGCGCCCGGCCACCGGGCCGCGCGCGGGCTCTACTACAGCGTCGGCTTCCGCCGGTTCACCCGGGACGTGCCGCTGCTCAGGCCGGCCACTCCCTGACCTCGGTGACGGCGGCGACCGGCAGCGGCCCGTAGATGTGCGGGAACAGCTCGCCGCCGGGCTCGCCCTCCTCGTCCCGCACCGGCACATCGAGCCGGTCCGGGTCGATCACCAGGACGACCAGCGTGCCGGGGGCGGGCCGCTCGCCGTACAGGGCCTCGGCGACGCCGCGCAGTTGGGACGCGTACGAGCAGTGGATGAAGCCGACGTCCGCGAGGCTCTTGCCGCGCGTCGACCCAGTGTACGCACCCGTGACCCCGGCCTCGTCCCACCGGGTGCGCTCGGTGAGGTGCAGCAGCTCAGTCATCCCGACACCCTAGGGCCTGTCCGGCGGATCATGTCGCGG
>NZ_WWIA01000762.1 GCF_009870065.1 Streptomyces sp. SID5785
CGCGGGGAACTGCGCGACCAGCCCCCACCGGCCCGCAGTCGCCCACGAAACAGAACCCGGCAGACGAAAAGGCGCCCCTCCCCCGGCCGACCCCTTGTCCCGCCGCTACGCGCGTAGATATGCTCAGCTCGTGACCATGCCCACTGCACCCGCCCAAGAACACGCCCTGGCCGACGCCACCGCGTCCGAGAGCACCCTGCGCCGGTTCCTGCAGGGCCTGCCCGGCGTCGACGCGGTGGGCCTGGAGGCCCGGGCCGCCGCCCTCGGCACGCGTTCGATCAAGACGACGGCCAAGGCGTACGCGATCGACCTGGCCATCTCGATGATCGACCTGACGACCCTGGAGGGCGCCGACACCCCGGGCAAGGTCCGGGCCCTCGGCGCGAAGGCCGTCCACCCCGACCCGACCGACCGCACGGCGCCCCGCACCGCGGCCGTCTGCGTCTACCCCGACATGGTGGCCACCGCGAAGGCCGCCGTCGCGGGCACGGACGTCAAGGTCGCCTCCGTCGCGACCGCCTTCCCGGCCGGTCGCGCCGCCCTGGAGGTGAAGCTCGGGGACGTCCGCGAGGCCGTCGCCGCGGGCGCCGACGAGATCGACATGGTCATCGACCGCGGCGCCTTCCTCGCGGGCCGGTACATGAAGGTCCACGACGAGATCCGCGCCGTGAAGGAGGCCTCGGGCAGCGCCCGGCTCAAGGTCATCTTCGAGACGGGCGAGCTGTCGACGTACGACAACATCCGGCGGGCGAGCTGGATCGGCATGCTGGCCGGTGCCGACTTCATCAAGACCTCGACCGGCAAGGTGGGGGTCAACGCGACCCCGGCGAACACCCTGCTCATGCTCGAGGCGGTCCGCGACTTCCGCGCCGCGACCGGCGTGCAGATCGGTGTGAAGCCCGCCGGAGGCATCCGCACCTCGAAGGACGCCGTCAAGTTCCTCGTGCTCGTGAACGAGACGGTGGGCGAGGACTGGCTCGACAACCACTGGTTCCGGTTCGGCGCCTCCAGCCTGCTGAACGACCTGCTCATGCAGCGCCAGAAGCTGGCCACCGGCCGCTACTCCGGTCCCGACTACGTGACGGTGGACTGATCACCCATGACATCTGTTTTCGAGTACGCGCCCGCGCCCGAGTCCCGCTCGGTCGTGGACATCGCCCCGTCGTACGGGCTGTTCATCGACGGCGAGTTCACCGAGGCCGCCGACGGCAAGGTCTTCAAGTCGGTCTCGCCGTCCACCGAGGAGGTCCTCTCCGAGGTCGCCCAGGCCGGTGCGGCGGATGTCGAGCGCGCCGTGAAGGCGGCCCGCAAGGCCTTCGAGAAGTGGTCGGCACTGTCCGGCGCCGAGCGCGGCAGGTACCTCTTCCGCATCGCCCGCATCATCCAGGAGCGCAGCCGTGAGCTCGCCGTCCTGGAGACGCTGGACAACGGCAAGCCGATCAAGGAGACCCGCGACGCGGACCTCCCGCTCGTCGCCGCGCACTTCTTCTACTACGCGGGCTGGGCCGACAAGCTCGACCACGCCGGGTTCGGCCCGGACCCGAAGGCGCTGGGCGTCGCGGGCCAGGTCATCCCGTGGAACTTCCCGCTCCTGATGCTGGCCTGGAAGATCGCCCCGGCGCTCGCGACGGGCAACACGGTGGTCCTCAAGCCCGCCGAGACGACCCCGCTGTCGGCGCTGTTCTTCGCCGACATCTGCCGCCAGGCCGGCCTGCCCAAGGGCGTCGTCAACATCCTTCCCGGGTACGGCGACGCGGGGGCCGCGCTCGTCGCGCACCCCGACGTCAACAAGGTGGCCTTCACCGGTTCCACCGCCGTCGGCAAGGAGATCGCCCGCACGCTCGCCGGCACCGACAAGAAGCTCACGCTCGAACTCGGCGGCAAGGGCGCGAACATCGTCTTCGACGACGCCCCGATCGACCAGGCCGTCGAGGGCATCGTCACCGGCATCTTCTTCAACCAGGGCCAGGTCTGCTGCGCGGGCTCGCGCCTCCTCGTCCAGGAGTCGGTCCAGGACGAGCTGCTCGACCGCCTCAAGAACCGGCTGTCGACGCTGCGCCTCGGCGACCCGCTCGACAAGAACACGGACATCGGTGCGATCAACTCGGCCGAGCAGCTGGCCCGGATCACGGCGCTCGCCGAGACGGGCGAGGCGGAGGGCGCCGAGCGCTGGTCCGCGCCGTGCGAGCTGCCGTCGTCCGGCTACTGGTTCGCCCCGACGCTCTTCACGAACGTCACGCAGGCGCACACCGTCGCCCGCGACGAGATCTTCGGCCCGGTCCTGTCCGTGCTCTCCTTCCGCACCCCGGAGGAGGCCGTCGCCAAGGCCAACAACACGCAGTACGGGCTCTCGGCCGGCATCTGGACCGAGAAGGGCTCCCGCATACTCGCCGTGGCGAACCGGCTGCGCGCCGGGGTCGTCTGGGCCAACACGTTCAACAAGTTCGACCCGACCTCGCCCTTCGGCGGCTACAAGGAGTCGGGTTTCGGCCGCGAGGGCGGCCGTCACGGTCTGGAGGCCTACCTCGATGTCTGACGCGCGTCTGAGTGTCTTCAAGACCTACAAGCTGTACGTGGGCGGGAAGTTCCCGCGTTCCGAGAGCGGCCGGGTGTACGAGGTGACCGATCGCAAGAGCGGCGACTGGCTGGCGAACGCGCCCCTGTCCTCCCGCAAGGACGGCCGGGACGCGGTCGTCGCCGCCCGCAAGGCCTTCGGCGGCTGGTCGGGCGCGACGGCGTACAACCGCGGCCAGGTCCTCCACCGCGTCGCCGAGATGCTGGAGGGCCGCCGCGAGCAGTTCGTGCGCGAGGTCGCCGAGGCCGAGGGCCTGTCGAAGGCGAAGGCGACCGCCCAGGTCGACGCGGCCATCGACCGCTGGGTCTGGTACGCGGGCTGGACCGACAAGGTCGCCCAGGTCGTCGGCGGTGCGAACCCGGTCGCGGGCCCCTTCTTCAACCTGTCGACGCCCGAGCCGACCGGTGTCGTCACGGTCGTCGCCCCGCAGGAGTCCTCTCTGCTCGGCCTGGTCTCGGTGATCGCCCCGGTCATCGCGACCGGCAACACCGTGGTGGTCGTCGCGAGCGAGAAGGCACCGCTTCCGGCCCTCTCCCTCGGCGAGGTCCTCGCCACCTCCGACGTGCCGGGCGGCGTCGTCAACATCCTGTCCGGCAGGGCGGCGGAGATCGCCCCGTCCCTCGCCGCGCACCAGGACGTCAACGGCATCGACCTCACCGGCACCGACGCGGAGCTCGCCAAGGAGCTGGAGATCGCGGCCGCCGACAACCTGAAGCGCGTGCGCCGCCCGCGGTCCGGTGAGGACTTCACGGCCGACCCGGGCACGGACCGCCTCACGTCGTTCCTGGAGACGAAGACGGTCTGGCACCCGACCGGCTCCCTGGGCGCGTCCGGCTCCGCGTACTGAGCCGGACGCGGCACCACGGGCCCCGGCCCCTTCTCCGTCCAGGAGGGGCCGGGGCCTCTTCGTGGCGCCGCGCTCAGATCCCGAGCCGCCGCGCGATGCCGTCGAGCACGCAGTCGAGGCCGAAGGCGAACTCCCAGGCCGGGTCGTCCTTGCGGGTCGCGGAGAGGGCGTAGGTCCGGTACGTGGGGTAGCGGCCGCTCTCCATCAGGTAGTTCATCTGCGGCGCGAGTGCCTGCCGGGTCTCGTCGCCGCTCGCCCAGCCGTGATCCGCCTTGTACCGGCTCAGCGCGATCTCCGTCTGGGTCGCCCCGTGCACGAACGCGCTGACCGTGCGGAACGCGGCCATCATCGCGTCGGCGTCGAGGCCCCGGCCGTCCAGTGCCCGCAACTGCCGCTCGGCCACGGCCATCCGGGCCGGCGTGAGCGTGATCAGCGGCAGGGGCGCCTGGCTCAGCCACGGGTGACGGTGCATCAACTCCCGTGTCTGCAGCGCGAAGGAGCGCAGCACCTCGCGCCAGTCGGTGACGTCGTCGGGCACGGTGAGTCCGGCCGAGACCCGGTCGAACATGAGCGCCCACAGGTCCTCCTTGCCGGAGACGTGCCGGTACGCGGCCATGGGCGCGACCCCGAGCCTGGCGGCGAGCCGGCGCATGGTGACGGCGTCCCCGCCCTCCTCGTCGGCCAGCTCGACGGCCGCCTCGGCGATCCGGTCCAGCGTCAGCGACGTACGCCGGGCGGGTGCGGGCCGCTCCAGCCGCTCCCAGAGCGAGGGCTCCACCAGGCTCGCCTCACGGCTGTCGCCCGCTTCCTTCTGTGCCGCCACGGTCGGCTCCTCCCGCTCGATGTCTCGCGTACAGCGTATCCCTCGGTGGACGCCGTACACATTCGGTGTGTACGTTGTACGCAAGAGATACGCCGTACACATCGGCGTACCCGACCAGGGGGTCCACCATGTCCAGCACCGAGCAGCCCACCGCCCCGCTCCGCGTCGCCGTCCTCGTCGCCTCCACCCGCGAGGGCCGCTTCGCCCCCGTCGTGACCCGATGGCTGACCGGCCATCTCGGACAGCGCCCCGACCTG
>NZ_WWIA01000763.1 GCF_009870065.1 Streptomyces sp. SID5785
AGGATCCGGGCCTGGTTCGCCGCCTGCGCGGTGAAGCAGCCCGCGTCGACCAGGGCGAGTCCCGCGGCGGTGACCACCGGGCGGTCGAGCCCCGTGCACAGCAGGGCCGCGCCCACCGCGGCGGTCGCCATGCTGACGGCGATCACGGCGCGCGGCGCGTACCGGTCCCCCAGCCGCCCGGCGACCGGGAGCGCCGCGAACCCGAGCACCCCGGCGAGGCTGTAGAGCCCGATGGCGGCGGCGTCCAGCCCGTACGGCGGCTGCCCGAGCCGCACCGTCAGCGCCACCCAGACCAGGCTGAACGCGAAGTACCACAGGCTCCCGCCGACCACCGCGCGGCGCAGGGTGCGATGACGGCGCAGCAGTCCCGGCAGCGCCACGAGCGTCGCGAGGTACGTGCCGGAGGGCGCGGGCCGCTCGGCCGGCAGCCGCAGCCGGGCGCCGGCGGCGCAGGCCAGGACCAGGGCGGCGAAGACGAGCAGCATCCCGCGCCATCCGACGGCGTCGGCGAGCGCCCCGCCGACGAGCCGGCTCAGCAGGATCCCGGCGGACATCCCCGCGGCGACCAGGGACACGGCCGTCCCGCGCCGCGACGGCGGCACGCCGCGCCCGGCGATCGTCGAGGCCATGGCACTGACGGCGGCGCCGGCCCCGACGACGGCGTAGGCGGCGAGCAGCACGGCGAGGTCGCGGGCGAGCGCGGCGGTGACGAGTCCGGCGGCGAGCAGCACGAGCTGTCCGGGGACCAGGCGGCGGGGCGCGGCCCGGTCGGCGAGCGGGAGCAGGAAGGCGAATCCGGCGATGCAGCCGGCCAGGGCCGCCGTCGTGACCAGGCCGACGGCGGCGGCCGAGGTGCCGGTGTCGCGGGCGACGTCGCCGAGGGCCGGCTGGATCGCGTAGTTGTTGGCGAGGGCCACGCCCGCGGTGCCGGCGAGGAGTGCGACGCCGCCGCGCCGCAGGCTCACGGTGCCTCGTCCCGGACGAGCACGACGGCGTAGCGGCACTCCCGCGCGGTCGCGTTGACGAAGACGCACGGCGCGGGCGGTCCCAGCTCGACGGCGTCCCCGGCGCCCAGCTCGTGCACGGTGTCCCCCTCGTGGAAGGTGAGGTGCCCGTCGAGGACCCAGACGGTCTGCCGGTGGAAGGCGAACGCGGCGGCGGGGTAGGGGACTTCGGCGCCGGCGGGCAGCCGGATCTCGGCGACCTCGGCCGGGAAGCCGGGGGCGGAGACCTGGCGGCGCGTGTACCCGGTGCCGGGGTCGTGCCACAGCGGGGCGCTGTCCGTGCGCCGCACCCGCTCCGTCCGGGTGTCCTCGGGGTCGAGCAGCGTCGCGACGCTCAGCCGGAACGCCGCGGACAGCTTGCCCAGCACCACGGCCGTCGGGTTGCTCTCGCCGCGCTCGATGCGGTGGATCATCGCGCGGGACACCCCGGACTCCTCGGCGAGCTCCGCGAGCGTCCAGCGCCGCCGGTCCCGCTCGGCGCGGATCCGGGCGCCGATGCGCTCCACCAGAGGGTCTACCATGTTGGACATGGCTCCAATATACGAGACGTCCCGGGCCGGGTCACAGGCGGTGACGGTGCGCCCGGCCCGCGCGAGCGACCTGGACCCGGTCCTGACCATCCGCAATCACGCGATCGAGCACGGCACGGCCCTGTGGACGGACACCCCGCAGACCCGCGACGAGGGCGCGGCCTGGCTCGGGGACCATCTGGGGCGCGGCTCGGCGTTCGTGGCCGAGCACGCGGGCACGGTCGTCGGCTTCGCGGTGTACGGCCCGTGGAAGGCGTACTCCGGCTTCCGGCACACGGTGGAGAACTCGGTGTACGTCGCCGACGGCCGGCACGGCCTGGGGATCGGCTCGGCCCTGCTGAGCACGCTCGTGGCCGCGGCCAGGGCCGCGGATCTGCACGTGATGATCGCGGGTATCGAGGCGAGCAACGCGGCGTCGGTCCGGCTGCACGAGCGGCACGGGTTCGAGCACGCGGGCACGGTGCGGGAGGTGGGCCGGAAGTTCGGCCGCTGGCTCGACCTCACGCTGATGCGCCTGCCGCTGGACGGGCCGGACCGCGACGGGTTCGCCGGGCAGCGTATGGGTGATACTGACTGAGACACGAGGCACACCGGAGGGACCGCGCACCGCGCCCCTCCCGACGCACGGGGGTCCACTCATGGTCTACGGCATCATCATCCTGGCGGTCCTCGCCGTCGTGGGGGCGGGCTGCCTGGTCACGCTGCGCCGCCGGGGCGGCTCGGGCGAGCGGGGCGCGCAGGAGCGCGCTGCGGCCGGTCGCGGACTGAGCGACGGCGTGTCCGGGACGAACGCGACCCGCCAGAACATCGGCCCGTCCTGACGGCCGCTCCCCGGACAGGCCCTAGAGCCCCAGGTCCTTCGCCACGATCTCCTTCATGATCTCCGTCGTGCCGCCGTAGATGGTGGTGATGCGGGAGTCGAGATAGGCGTGGGCGATCGGGTACTCCATCATGTAGCCGTAGGCGCCGTGGAGTTGGAGACAGCGTCCGACGATGCCGACGTAGTTCTCGGTCGCCCAGAACTTGGCCGCTGCGGCGTCCACGGCGGTCAGTCCGCCGCGGGAGTGGCGGGCGAGCAGGCCGTCCAGGTAGGTCCGGCCGACGCGTGCGGTGGTGACCATGTCGGCCAGCTCGAACCGGGTGTTCTGGAAGGAGCCGACCGTGCGGCCGAAGGCCTTGCGCTCGCGCACGTAGTCCACGGTCCGTTCGAGCACCGCCTCGATGGAGGCCATCGCGTTGGCCGCGATCGAGATCCGCTCCTGGGCGAGGTTGCGCATCAGGGAGCGGAAGCCCGTGCCCTCGGCCCCGAGCAGGTTGGCGGCGGGCACCCTGACGTCCTGGAAGAACAGCTCGCTGGTGTCCTGGGCGTGCAGGCCGATCTTCTCCAGGTTGCGGCCGCGCGTGAAGCCGGGCCGGTCGGCCTCGATCACGAGGAGGCTGAGCCCGCCGTGCCGGTCGGGTCCGGTGCGGACGGCGGTGACGACCAGGTCGGCGTTCTGCCCGTTGGAGATGAAGACCTTGCTGCCGTTGACGACGTACGCGTCGCCCTCGCGGACGGCGGTGGTGGCGATGCCCGCCAGGTCGCTGCCGGTGCCCGGCTCGGTCATCGCGACCGCGACGACGCGTTCACCGGCGGCGATGCCGGGCAGCCAGCGCGCCTTCTGCGCGTCGTCGGTCAGGCCCGTGAAGTAGGGGACGACGATGTCGTTGGAGAGCCCGATCCCGGCGAGCGCGTCCGAGGCGGGGTGGCGGGAGAACTCCTCGCCGATCACCGCGTTGACCCGGAAGTCGGTGACGCCCCCTCCCCCGTACTCCTCCGGGATGTTGAAGCCGAGGATCCCGGCGCGGGCGGCCTCCCGGAAGAGCGCGCGGTCCACCCTGCCCGCCGTCCGCCAGCGCTCGGCGTGCGGAGCGGCGTGCCGGTCGGCGAAGGCGCGGACCGTGCTGCGCAGCAGTGCGTGCTCGTCGTCGTACAGCGACCGCTCGCCGATGAGGGCGCTCGTCATCAGGTCTCCCGTCGTGGCTGTTCCCGGTTCGGTGCGGGGCGGAGGCCCGGTGCGGCGGGCGCACCCCGGCTCGGTGCGGCGATCCCGCGTCGGCGACGCCCGGTGCGCGCCGATCACCGCACGCCCAGGCGCCGCAACAGCGACAGCCGGCCGTTCGTCCGCCGGACGAAGACCTCGGTCGCGGCCGGTCCGGGCCGCGGCGGCCCGAGCGGCAGGATCCGCTGACGCGCGAGGGTCTGGGTCTCGGTGTACTTGCGGATGCCCTCGGCCCCGTGCCGCCGGCCGAGCCCGCTGTCGCCCATGCCGCCCATCCCGGCCTCGACGCTGCCGGCCGCGGCGGCGGCGCCGTCGTTGATGTTGACCGAACCGGCGCGGATCTCCCGGGCCATGCGGGCGGCCTCGCGGTGGTCCCGGGACCACACGGACGCCGACAGGCCGTACCTGCCCCGGTTGGCCAGGTCCACCGCCTCACGGTCCGTGGCGTACGGGTACAGCGAGACGACCGGGCCGAACGTCTCCTCGTCGCAGACGGTCATGTCCGGGGTGACGCCCGCGAGGACGGTCGGCTCGTGGAAGTACGGGCCGATGTCGGGGCGGGCCCGGCCGCCGGTGAGGATCTCGGCGCCGCGGCTCACCGCGTCCTCGACGTGGGCGCGCACTCTCGCGAGCTGCGCCGCCGACGTGAGCGAACCGATGTCCGCGCCGTATCCGTAGTCCCGCCCGAGCCGCAACTCCTCGGTGGCCCGCACCAGTTCGGCACGGAACGCGTCGTGGGCCCGCTCGTGCACGTAGACGCGCTCGATGTGGATGCACATCTGGCCGGTGTTCGCGAAGGCCGCCGCCGCGGCGCCGGCGGCCGCGGCGGGCAGGTCGGCGTCCGCGCGCACGATCAGCGCGTTCTTGCCGCCGAGTTCGAGCGAGGCACCGACCAGGCGGCGCGCGGCGCGCTCGGCGACGGTGCGGCCGGTCGTGGTCGAGCCGGTGAAGCACACGTAGTCGGCCGCGTCCACGAGGGCGGTGCCGACGGCGGCACCCGGACCGGCCACGATCTGCCACACGTCCTGCGGCAGGCCCGCCTCCGCCATCAGGGTGCGCGTCCACAGCAGGGTCAGGGGGGTCTGCGGATCCGCCTTGGAGACGACGGTGTTGCCGGCGAGCAGCGCGGGCAGCACGTCGCCGGCACCGAGGTAGAGCGGGTAGTTCCAGGGCGAGATGACGCCGACGACGCCCTTCGGGACGCGGACCTGCGTGACCTTGGTCAGGCCGGGCACCATGCCGCGCACGGGGCGGTCCCGCAGGTAGTGCCGGGCGCGGCGGGCGTAGTGGCGGGCGATGGCGGCGACCTGGGCCACCTCCTGCCACGCGTGGTAGCGCGCCTTGCCCGTCTCCCACTGGATGAGGTCGAGCACCTGGTCCTGCCGTGCGAGCAGCAGGTCGTGGAAGGCGAGGACGATCGCGGCGCGGGCGCGCAGCGGGGTGCGCGACCAGCCCGCCCGGGCCGTCCGGGCCC
>NZ_WWIA01000764.1 GCF_009870065.1 Streptomyces sp. SID5785
TGCGAGCGCGTCGGCGGACAGGCCGAGCCGGGCAGCCGCGCCCGGCGCGAGGTTCTGCACGAAGACGTCCGCGCGGGCCAGCAGCCGCTCCAGCGCCTCGCGCCCGTCCGGAGTCTTGACGTCGAGCGTGACGGACTCCTTGGACCGGTTCAGCCACACGAAGTGGCTGGACTGGCCGTGCACCGTCTCGTCGTAGCGGCGCGCGAAGTCGCCGCCGCCAGGCCGCTCCACCTTGATCACGCGGGCGCCGAGGTCGGCGAGCTGCCGGGTGGCGAACGGCGCGGCCACCGCCTGTTCGAGGCTGACGACGGTGAGGCCCTCGAGGGGCAGGCGGGCCGTGCTCATGGGGGACGTCCTCCGTGCTCGGGCGGTGCCGCGCGGCGCCGGGGCGCCGCGCGCTGTCCCGCGCACGGTATGCGACGCGGGCGGCTCAGTGTCCGGCGTGCCGCCGCCGGGCCCGGGCGATCTCCTCGTACGCCTTGTCGCGCCCCTCCCAGTGCGAGCCGTCGACCGACTTGCCCGGCTCCAGGTCCTTGTAGACCTCGAAGAAGTGGGTGATCTCCAGCCGGTCGAACTCGGGGATGTCCTCGATGTCGCGGACCTCGGTGTGCCGCGGATCGTGGGCGGGGACGCACAGCACCTTCTCGTCCGGGCCCTTCTCGTCGCTCATCACGAACATCCCGATGGCCCGGCACTCCACGGCGCAGCCGGGGAACGTCGCGTCGCCGCCGGTGAGCACGAGGGCGTCCAGCGGGTCGCCGTCGCCGCCGAGCGTGCCGTCGACGTAGCCGTAGTCCGCGGGGTACTGGGTCGAGGTGAAGAGCATCCGGTCGAGCCTGATGCGGCCCAGGTCGTGGTCCATCTCGTACTTGTTCCGGGAGCCCTGCGGGATCTCCACGATCACGTCGAACGCCTCGCCGGCGCGCGGCCCTTCGCTGTCGAGCGTGCCCAATGTGGCCTCCTTGCCCCATTCCGACGTCCCCGAGTGTGCGCCGGGCGGGGCGGAGTGTGAACCCCTCAGGCGTCGGACGGAACGGCGAATTCGAGTTCGGGGCGCTCCCAGGGGACGGCCGGCGGGTTCGCGGGCGCGGTTCCGGTGCGGCGGGCGCCCGTGCTCCGGTAGAACCCCTCGGCGGGCGGGTGCGAGACGACCCGGACGCGGTCGAGCCCGGCCGCCCGCGCCTCGCCGCACAGGTGGCGCACGAGCAGCCGGCCGATGCCGAGGCCCTGGGCGTCGTCCGCGACGAACATCAGATCCAGCTCGGCCGCGTCGACCAGCAGGGCGTAGAAGCCGAGGACGCGCCCGTCCGCGCGGTCGACGGCGACGAAGACCCGGTGCGCCTCGATGTAGCCGGGGCGGACGCGGTGGTCCGCGACCATCGCGGCGTACTTCCCCTCGTAGGCGCGCGAGCCGCGCACGATACGGGTGAGGCGCCTGGCGTCGCGGGCGACGGCCCGCCGCACCACCACCTCCGGCCGGCGGCCGGGACGCGTCGTCCCTGATGTCATACAGCGAGTATCACGCATCGCGCGGGAGCGATCCGCGGCCGGTGCCGTGCCCGGCGATGAGTCCGCGACCCTGCCACAGTCATTAACGGCACAGAGTGTGCGCAGCGCACCGGACACCGGGAGCATGCCATGGGCCTCATCGACATCGAGACGTTCGCGACCCTGGATCTCGTCGGGCAGGCGCCCGGCGGTCCGGACGAGGATCCGGAGGGCTTCCCGTTCGGCGGCTGGCAGGCACCCCTGATCGACGAGACGGCCGGAGCGCAGATCGACGCGTCCTACGCGGGCACCGACGCCCTGCTGCTCGGCCGGCGCACCTACGACATCTTCGCCGCGTACTGGCCGCACCAGAAGGGCGGCCCGGACGGCGGCATCGCCGACCTCTTCAACAGCATCCCGAAGTACGTGGCCTCGCGCGGCGAGCCCGACCTGTCCTGGGCGGACTCCACCCTGCTCGGCCCCGATCTGCCCGCGGCCGTCCGGGAGATCAGGGAGCGGCACGAGCGCATCAAGGTCGTCGGGAGCCTGGACCTCGTGCAGACACTGCTGCGCGAGAAGCTCTTCGACCGGCTCCACCTGTGGGTGCACCCCATCGTGCTCGGCGTCGGCAAGAAGCTGTTCGAGGACGGCGCCGTGCCCACGAACCTCACGCTCCTCGAGCCGCCCGCCGTCAGCCCCAAGGGCACCGTCCACCTGCGCTACGGCCTGGCCGACGGCACGCCCGCCACC
Source organism: Streptomyces sp. SID5785 (assembly GCF_009870065.1). Taxonomy (GTDB): domain Bacteria; phylum Actinomycetota; class Actinomycetes; order Streptomycetales; family Streptomycetaceae; genus Streptomyces. Next base: position 2,239 of record NZ_WWIA01000764.1, read on the forward strand.
GGGGACATGGCCGCACCGGAGCGCGGCCCGGTCGATTAGGGGGGCCAGGGGGCCGCCCGGCGGATCAGGCCGCGGGCGCGGGGTCGGCCGAGCGGACCTGGCGCAGGAACGTGGCGTTGTCCGGCGTCTGCCGCATCCGCTCGAGCAGCGCCTCGTACGAGGTCCGGTCGTCGCGCCGGCCCAGGGCGCGGCGCAGGGCGTGTGCCGCCGCCGACTCCTCGGCGCCGAGCAGGAGTTCCTCGCGGCGGGTGCCGGAGGGCGCGAGGTCCACGGCGGGGTGGACCCGGTGCTGGGCGAGGGAACGGTCCAGGCGGAGTTCCATGTTTCCGGTGCTCTTGAGCTCCTCGAAGAAGAAGTCGTCCGCGCGGGAGCCGGTCTCGACGAGGGCGGTCGCGAGGATGGTGAGCGAGCCGGCCTCCTCGGTGTTGCGGGCCGCGCCGAACAGCCGCTTCGGGCCCTGGAGCGCACCGGCGTCGACACCGCCGGACAGCGTGCGGCCGCCGGCGGACGCGGCGTTGTTGTGCGCCCGGCACAGCCGGGTCAGCGAGTCGAGCAGGATCACGACGTCGCGGCCGCGTTCGACGAGGCGCTGGGCGCGGGCGACGGCCAGTTCGGCGAGGGCAATGTGTGCCTTCGCGGGGCGGTCGAAGGTGGAGGCGAACACCTCGCCGCGCACGGAGCGCTGCATGTCGGTGACCTCCTCGGGGCGTTCGTCGACGAGCACCACCATGAGGTGGGCCTCCGGGTGGTTCGTGGCGACGGCGGCGGCCAGCTGTTGCAGCAGCACGGTCTTGCCGGTCCTCGGGGGCGCGACGACGAGGCCGCGCTGCCCCTTGCCGACGGGGGCGAACAGGTCGACGACGCGGCCCGCGAGCCCGCCGCCGGGGCTCTCCATGCGCAGCCGCTCGGCGGGGTGCAGGGGAGTGAGATCGGCGAACCGGGGACGCTGCCGGGCGGCCTCTGCGGGCAGCCCGTCGACGGTGTCGACCGTGGTCAGGGCGCCACGCGCCCTGGCGCAGGTCCCGTCGACGAGGTCGCCCCGGCGCAGGCCGAGCCGGCGCACGAGCGAGGCGGGCACCTGGACGTCGTGGGAGGTGGGAAGGAGATCGGGGGCGCGCAGGAACCCGGCCCCGCCGGGGCCGATGTCGAGGACGCCGTGGGCCCGGACCGGTGTGGCGGTCGTGACGGGCTTCTCGGGTGCGAGGGTGGTCATGGTGGGGGTCCTTTCGAGGACGGAGGTGCACGGAGGCGGGTGGGGGAGGAGTCCGGCGAAGAGCGGGGGCCGCATCGGTCAGGCCCCGCGCGGGCAGAAGACCCGCGGCCGGGAGAGGCCTGGTACTGGGCCGGGTGGAACCCGACAGAAACCCGTGACCAGGCAGAACGTGCAGACGGTGTGCGGACCACTGCACGAGGAGAACATGCGCCGGGAGCACCGGCGCTGCGAGAGCGAGCGCCGAGAAGACCTGCGCGAAGAGAAAACGAAACGAAGTGAGGCACCGCAGTCGCGGCCGAAGCGCGATACGCGGGACGTGAAGAAGGAAATCCGTACCGGCGGCCCGGACGGGCCAGCACACGTACTGCACAGACCGTACCACCCCGACCCCGTGTCGCGGCAAGCCCCCGCCCCGCCGGGCGGCCGCTCTATGCTGATCCGCGATGTTCTCCTCCCAGGGCCCCACCCTCCGCGAGCTGGCCGTTCAGGCGCTGTCCTCGGTCGAGCACGGCTACGACCTGCTGGCGCCGGCGTTCGACCACACGCCGTTCCGCACCCCGGACGCCGTGCTCGCCCCCGTCACCCGCGCCCTGCGCCGGCTCGGCCCGTACCGGACCGGCCTCGACCTGTGCTGCGGCACCGGCGCGGGACTGGGCGTCCTGCGTGAGGTCTGCACGGGCACCACGGTCGGTCTCGACTTCAGCGGCGGGATGCTCCGGGTCGCGCGCGACGCCGAGCCCGCCGCCGCGTACGTGCGCGGGGACGCCCTCGCGCTGCCGTTCGGCCCGGTCTTCGATCTCGCCGTCAGCTTCGGCGCGTTCGGGCACTTCCTTCCCGCGCAGCAGCCCGCGCT
>NZ_WWIA01000765.1 GCF_009870065.1 Streptomyces sp. SID5785
GCCCCGCCAGGGGCGCGGGGAACTGCGCGAGCACCCCCCACGCGAGTGGGCCGACGACGAACCCGCGGCAGGGCAGCCCCTGGACGAGACCCCCCGCGCCCCGCATGCCCCCCGCACCCTCGTGCCCGCCCCCAGAACGGGCCCGCTCCTCCTCGGCCCGGCCGCCACCCGCCACCCCGAGGCGATACAGGCCGTCCAGGACGCCCCCGGCCCCGCCCTGATCATCACCTCGTCCCCCGGCATCTGGCAGGAGACGAAGGACGCCCGGTCCAAACTCGGCCCGGTCCTCCTCTACGACCCCGCCCACCTGTGCGACACCCCGGACCGCCTGCGCTGGAACCCGGCCGCGCACTGCGAGCACAAGGACACCGCCGCCACCCGCGCGGCCGCCCTCCTCGCCCCGGTCCGTCCGACCGCCAAGGCCGACTCCGCGGTGGCCGAGACCGCCGAGACCCTGCTGCGCAGCTACCTGCACGCGGCCGCCGCCGAAGGCAAACCGTTCCGCCACGTCCACCGCTGGGCCCAGGGCACCCAGGTCCAGGACGCGGTCCGCATCCTGCGCACGAACCCACGGGCCGCCTCGGGTGCGGCCGGCGAGCTGGAGGCGGCCCTCACCGCGCATCCCGAACGCCGCGACATCGCGCAGGAGTTGACGGCCCGCGCGCTGTCCGCACTGTTCTCCGTGCACGTCCGCGACGCCTGCACGCCGAACCGGGCCGACGCGCTCGTGCTGGATTCCTTCGCGGACGAGGGGGGCACGCTCTATGTGGTGGGTGAACCCATCGAGAACCCCAGGCAACAGCCCGGCGCGATGCCGCTCCTGACGGCGCTCGCCTCCAGCGTGGTCGAGCACGGCCGCCGCATGGCCGCAAGGTCACCCGCCGGCCGGCTCGACCCACCAATGTCGCTCGTCCTGGACGACGTCGCCGCGGTGGCCCCGCTGCCGCAGCTGCCGGAGCTCCTGGCCACGGGGCCGGAGCTCGGCCTGCCCACGCTGGCCCTGCTCCGCTCGCGCGAACAGGCCCGCACCCGCTGGCCGGACGCGGAACTGCCCACGGCCTGAGGCCGGTACGGACACGGGCCCGTTCGGCGCCGTGGCGGCGCGGCCGGTCCGCGCCGGGCCGCGCTCACACCCCGTAGAGCCGCAGGAAGACGCGCACCCCGCTCACGACCCGCGCGTCGACCTCCTCGGGCGCCATCGGGACGACACCGAAGAACGTGTCCGTCGTGACGCCCCCGGCCACGAGCAGCATCAAGTACCGCGCGGCCTCCGCGGATTCGGCCGGGTCGGGGCCGATCCGCAGCCACCCCTGGCCGCCGAGCGCGGCCAGCCGCTCCCGCACCGCCTCCGTCACCGCGCGCGGCCCCGTGCGCTGCCACTCCTCGATGACGTCGGGCGGCAGCCGGCGGCCCTCCGCGATGATCTGCCGGACCAGCCGCATGTGCGCGTCGTGCTCGGTGCGCCGGCCCATCCACTCGCGGGCGAAGGCGAGCAGGTCCTTCTCCGGGTCGGTGACCTTGGTCAAGTGCCGTTCGATGAGCGCGACATGGGCCGCGGTCACGGCCGCGGCGCTCTCGATGAGGGCCTCGCGGAAGAGGTTGGCCTTGCCGCCGAAGTGGTTGTAGAGCGTGCGCGTGGAGACACCCGCCTCGGCGGCGATCTCGTCGATCCCGGCGCGCGTGTACCCCTCGCGCCCGAACACCGTGCGTGCCCCGCGCAGCAGGGCCTGCCGCTTCTCGACGGTGCCGCCCTTGCGCTGCCCCTGCCCCTGCGCCCGGCCCCGCCCCGGCCCCTCGTGCCGCGCCGCGTCCTGCTCCGGCTGCTCCCGCTGCTCCACCATGCGCCCGCCTCCGTCCACGTACAGCCTAGGCCGTGTCCTCGGCCCTGCGACCTAGGTACAACGACGGTTGCACTTCTTACAACCGCGGTTGTACTTTACCGGCATGGCAACCGAACCCCAGGCTTCGGCGGCCCGCGAAGTCGGCGGCAGCCGCCCCACGTTCACCCTCCTCGTCGTCCTGCTCGGCATGCTCACGCTGCCCATGGCGATGTCCGGCACCACCGTCGCCCTGCCCCGCATCGGCGCCGACCTCGACGCATCCGGCGCGGCGCTGCAATGGGTCGTCGTCGGCTACTTCCTCGCCGCGTCCTCGTGCATGCTCGTCGCGGGATCGCTCGGCGACCTCCACGGCCGCCGCCGCGTCCTCACCGCAGGCGCCGTCGTCTACACGGCCGCCACGCTGGCCTCCGCCCTGGCGCAGAGCGTCCTGTTCCTCGACGCCGCCCGCATCGTGTCCGGCATCGGCGCCGCCGGTGTCATGGCCTCCGGCGGCTCCCTGCTCGCCGCCACCTTCACCGGCCCCGCGCGCACCCGCGTCTTCGCCTCGCTCGGCACCACGTCCGGCCTCGGCCTCGCGTTCGGGCCCACCTTCTCCGGCTGGCTCGTCGACGCGCTCGGCTGGCGCGCCACGTTCCTCTCCTACGCGGCCGCCGGCACCGTCATCGTGCTCGGCACCCGGCTGATGAGCGAGTCCCGGGCCGGCCTGCGCCCCCGCGTCGACAAGACCGGCGCCGTCACCTTCGTCGCGGGCCTGGCCCTCGCCCTCTTCGCCGTCACGCAGGGCTCCAAGTCCGGCTGGACCTCCGCCCACGCCCTGCTGCCGGGCGCGCTCGCCGCCGCCCTCCTCGCCGGGTTCGTGCGCACCGAGCGGCGCCTGCTGCGCACCTCGACCGGCCGCCGCCCGATCCTCGACATCCGGCTCGCCCGCAACCCCGCCTTCGCGGGCTGGGCCCTCGGCGCCTTCGCCCTCGGCGCCGGCACCACCGGCGCCCTCACCTTCCTGCCCACCTACCTCCAGGGCGCGAACGGCACGACGGCCCGCGCCGCCGGACTGACCCTCCTCCTGATGACCGTCCCGGTGCTCGCCCTGCCCCCGCTCGGCGCCCGCCTGGTCAACCGGGGCGTCCCCGCCCGGCACCTCCTGGTCCTGTCCCTGCTCCTGATCGCCGCGGGCAACGCCTGGCTCACCACGCTCCACCCCGGCATCACCGTCACCGCGCTCGCCGGCCCCCTGCTCACGATCGGCGCCGGGCAGGGCCTGTCCATCGGCATCATCGACGCCCAGGCCCTGTCCCTGGTCCCCGCCGCCGAGATCGGCATGGCCTCCGGCTTCCTCAACACCGTGCGCGGCGGCACCGGCGCGGTCATGCTCACCGTCTTCGGCGCCCTGCTGCTCTCCGCGGTCCAGTCCCGCGTCGGCTCGGCGGACACGGCGGCCCGCGTCACGGCGGGGGCCGGCGGCCACGCCCCGGAGTTCACCGCGGCGTGGCACGTGACCCTGTGGACGGTCGCGGCGCTGATGACGCTCCTGGCCGCGCTGACCTACACGCTGCTGTCCCGCTCCGCCGCACCGGGCAGGCGTGCCGCGCGGACGCGAAGCGAACGGGCGCGGAGCGAGCAGACGCCGAGCGAGCGGGCGCGGTGCGAACGGGCGCGGACCACCGCGCCGGGCACCCGCGACGCCCCGAAGACCGCCATCCCGTAGCCCCAGATCCCGACACCCCGAAACCCCGGACCGCTGGAACCCCAGACCGCTGGAACCCCCGGGCCCCTGACGCCTGACCCCGGACGCCCCACCCCTGACCTCGAACCCCCGGCCCCTGAGGAGCTCGCACCATGAACACGACCCCGGACCACACCCCC
>NZ_WWIA01000081.1 GCF_009870065.1 Streptomyces sp. SID5785
CGCCCGGTGCCGGGCCGAACGCCCCCGGAGGGGGCGGGTGGGTGGGAGAACGGCTGGGGCGCAGACGCCCCAGGACACAGACGCAGGAACCGCGGGCTCAGCCAAGGCGGCGCGGGGAGTCGCGCAGGACCCGGGCAGTGCGGGGAGTCGCGCCGACGAAGGGCGGTGCCGGGAGCCGGGGCCGGGCCGCGCGGGGCCGGACAGCCGGGCGGGGGCCAAGCGCGGGGCGCCGCAGGGTTCGTAGGACCCGTACGCGGCCCCCCGCACAGCACAGGGGCGTCCCCGCGTCAGAGCTGCCCGATGACGTAGTCGATGCACCCGGTCAGCGCCGTGATGTCGGCCGGGTCGATCGCCGGGAACATCGCGATCCGGAGCTGGTTGCGCCCGAGCTTCCGGTACGGCTCGGTGTCGACGATCCCGTTGGCCCGGAGCACCTTCGCGACGGCCGCCGCGTCGATCGACTCGTCGAAGTCGATGGTGCCGATGACCTGCGACCGCTTCGCCGCGTCCGTCACGAACGGCGTCGCGTACTTCGAGTCCTGGGCCCAGGAGTACAGCCGGTCCGAGGAGTCCTTGGTGCGCGCCGTCGACCAGGCGAGGCCGCCCTGCCCGTTGATCCAGTCGAGCTGCTCGGCGAGCAGGAAGAGCGTGGAGAGCGCGGGGGTGTTGTACGTCTGGTTCTTGCGGGAGTTGTCGATCGCGGTGGGCAGCGAGAAGAACTCCGGGACGTGCCGGCCGGAGGCGTGGATGCGCTCGGCGCGCTCGATCGCGGCCGGGGAGAACACGCCGATCCACAGCCCGCCGTCGGAGGCGAAGGACTTCTGCGGCGCGAAGTAGTAGACGTCCGTCTCGGTGATGTCGACGGGCAGTCCGCCCGCGCCGGACGTGGCGTCGACGAGGACGAGGGCGCCGTCGTCGGCGCCGGTCACGCGCCGGATCGGGGCGGCGACACCGGTGGAGGTCTCGTTGTGGGTGAGGCCGTAGACGTCGACGCCGGCCTCGGCCCGCGCCTCGGGGTGCGTGCCGGGCTCGGAGGCGATGACGGTCGGCTCGGCCAGCCACGGGGCGAGCTTGGCGGCCTTGGCGAACTTGGAGGAGAACTCGCCGAAGTTGAGGTGCTGGGACTTGTTCTCGATCAGGCCGTGGGTCGCGACGTCCCAGAACGCGGTCGAGCCGCCGTTGCCGAGGACGACCTCGTAGCCCTCGGGGAGGGAGAACAGGCTCTGCACGCCCTCGCGGACGCGGCCGACCAGGTTCTTGACCGGGGCCTGGCGGTGGGAGGTGCCGAGGAGAGACGTACCGGTGGCGGCCAGGGCCTCCAGCGCCTCCGTCCGCACCTTGGAGGGGCCCGCGCCGAATCGTCCGTCGGCGGGCTTGATGTCAGCGGGAATCTGGATCTCAGCCACGAAACGGAGCGTAGCGGGTGCCCGGGCGAGGGCCGCGGTGTGTTCGCTGGCTGAGATGCGTGGTCTCGGTCACGTGCTCGGGCGCGTCGGGAGAGTCCCTCCTGCCGGGCGTCGTGGAGCGGGGAGGAACGGTGCGGGACGGTGCGGTCGCGCCCTGGGTCCGGGTGGCCGCACGCCCAGCGCGATGCGTGAAGATGCTCGAAACTACCCTTGACGCGTCAGTTTCGAGCACATAGCTTGCCGTCATCTCCTCCCTCCCACGGAAGGCCCGGCGTGCGCAGACGTTCTCTGCTGACCGCGGCCGCCGCATCAACCCTCGGTACGACGGTGCTCGCGAGCGGCTGTGACACATCACCTCCCCAGGCCGGAGCCGCCCACGGCGGTCCACGGCGCGGCCGGCTGACCTACGGCGTCTGGGACGTCTACCAGCTGCCCGCGATGCAGAAGGCGGCCCGCGCCTTCGAGCGGACCCGGCCCGGCGTCACGGTCGACGTCCAGCTGACGCCCAACGCCACGTACTGGACGAAGCTGCGCACCGCCTGCTCCGGCGGTTCGGCGCCCGACGTCTTCTGGATGAACGGCCCCAACTTCGGTCTCTACGCGGACAACGGCCAGCTGCTCCCGCTGGAGACCGAGGGCGCGGACGCGATCCTCGACCCCGCGGACTTCCCGCGCGACCTGGCCGAGCTGTACCGCTGGAAGGGCGTCCAGTACGGGGCGCCCAAGGACTTCGACACGGTCGCCCTCTGGTTCAACAAGGAGCTGTTCGACCGGGCGGGCGTCGACCACCCCGACGCGAGCTGGACCTGGCAGAACCTGATCGACAACGCGCAGCGGCTCACCGACCGGCGCCGCGGCGTCTTCGGGATCGGCGCGCCGGTCCGGGCCCAGGAGAACTACTACAACAGCATTCCGCAGGCGGGCGGCCGGGTGATCTCCGCGGACCGCAGGAGGTCCGGGTACGACGACCCGCGCACGCTGGAGGGGCTCCAGCTGTGGATCGACATGATCCACCGCTACCGGGCCTCGCCCGACCTCCAGCAGCTCACCGACACCGACCCGACCCAGATGTTCCAGGCGGGCAAGCTCGCCATGACGCAGGAGTGCTCGTACAACGCGGCCACGTTCTGGGCGGACCCGGCGCTGCGCGACCGGATCGGGGTGGCGCCGCTGCCGCGCGGCCGGCGCCGCGCCAGTGTCATCCACGGCCTGGCCAACTGCGTGTACGCGGGCACCCCGCGCCCGGAACTCGCCCGCGACTTCGTCCGGTTCATGTCCAGCCGGCAGGGCGCGCTGCTCCAGGCGAAGGGCACGGCGATACCGGCCCGCAACGGCACGCAGCAGCCGTGGCTCGACTCGATGCCGTCCTTCGACCTCCAGGTCCACCTGGACGCGCGGGACTACGCGGTGCCGTACCCGATCTCCACCAACACCGCGGCCTGGTCGCACAAGGAGCTGCGCCTGCTGGCCCGGGCCTGGAGCGGCGTCGAGAGCCTGTCCTCGGTCTCCCGTCAGCTCACCGAGGCGATGGACCGGCTGCTCGACCGGGAGGCGCAGGCATGAGCAGCGAGACCGAAACCGAAACCGGGACGGGCGCCGACCACAGGACCGGCGGCACCGGCAGCACCGGCACGGCCACCACCGGCCCGGCCCCGGGCCCCGGCGGCACCGCGGCGCC
>NZ_WWIA01000766.1 GCF_009870065.1 Streptomyces sp. SID5785
CGGCCGGCTCCGCCGCCCAGCTGGGCGAGATGCAGGTGCTGACCTCGGCCGCCGCCACGCCCAACCTCGCGCAGGGCAAGACCTTCACGGAGAGCGGTCACGCCGACGTCTACGGGGCCGCCAACGCCGGTGACGGCAACCGGTCCACGTACTGGGAGAGCAAGAACGACGCCTTCCCCCAGTGGGTCCAGGTCGACCTCGGCTCCTCGGTCAAGGTGAACGAGGTCGCGCTGCGCCTGCCCACGGGCTGGCCGAGCCGCAGTCAGACCCTCAAGATCCAGGGCTCGGCGGACGGCAAGAACTTCACCGACCTGACGGCGTCGAAGGCCTACACCTTCGACAGCGGCAACGACCAGTCGGCGACCATCAGCTTCGACACCACCACGACGCGCTACGTGCGCGCCCTGATCACCGCGAACACCGGCTGGGACGCCGGCCAGTTGTCGGAGCTCGAGGTCTACGGGCCCGCCGACGGCGACAGCCGGGCACCCACCGCCCCCGCGGACCTGAGCTACACCGAGCCGGCCACCGGCCAGATCAAGCTGGCCTGGAAGGCGGCCACCGACGACACCGGCGTCACCGGGTACGACGTCTACGCCGACGGCCAGTTGCGCGCGAGCGTCGCCGGGAACGTGCTGACGTACACCGACACACAGCCGGCCGGCAGCGACGTCACCTACACGGTGCGCGCCAAGGACGCCGCGGGCAACGTCTCCGCCGACAGCAACAGCGTGACCCGCAAGGGCGCGGGCGGCGACACCCAGGCTCCGACGGCACCGGGCGGCCTCGCGTTCACCCAGTCCGGCGCGGACGTGAAGCTCACGTGGCAGGCGTCGGACGACGACGTCAAGGTCACCGGGTACGACGTCTACGCCGACGGCAAGCTGGTGAAGTCGGTCGCGGGTGACGTCACGACGTACACCGACCGCCCCTCCGTCGCGACGACCGTCACCTACTACGTGAAGGCGAAGGACGCCGCGGGCAACACCTCGCAGGCGAGCAACAGCGTGACCCGGCCGGGCACCACGGCGGGATCGGACCTCGCACGCGGCAAGCCCGTCAAGGCCTCCTCGTCCGTGTTCACGTACGTCGCGGCGAACGCCAACGACGGCCAGACCGCCACCTACTGGGAGAGCGACGCCGGTGCCTACCCGGCCACGCTGACCACCGAGCTCGGCGCCGACGCCGACATCGACCAGGTCGTCGTCCGGCTCAACCCCGACGCCGCCTGGGCCACCCGTACCCAGAACATCCAGGTCCTCGGCCGGGACCAGGACGCGACCGGCTTCACGAGCCTCGCCGCGGCGAAGGACTACACCTTCAACCCCGCCACCGGGAACACCGTCACGATCCCCGTCTCGGGCAAGGCCGCCGACATCCAGCTGAAGTTCACCTCGAACTCCGGCGCCTCGGGTGCGCAGGTCGCCGAGCTCGAGGTGATCGGCACCCCCGCCGCCAACCCCGATCTCCAGGTCACCGGCATCACGAACACCCCGGCGGCCCCGGTCGAGACGGATGACGTCAGCCTCGAGGCGACCGTCACCAACAGCGGCAGCAAGGACGCGAAGGCCACCGACCTGACCTTCACGCTCGGCGGCACCAAGGCCGCCACCGCGGACGTGCCGGCCCTCGCCGCGGGCGAGTCGGCGAAGGTCGCCGCCAAGATCGGCACCCGGGACGCGGGCAGCTACACCGTCGGCGCCGAGGTGGACCCGTCGAACAAGGTCATCGAGCAGAACGAGGCCGACAACACCTACACCCGTCCGGCCGCCCTCGTCGTCAAGCCGGTCTCCAGCTCCGACCTGGTCGCCGCGCCGGTCTCGTGGAGCCCGTCCAGCGCATCGGCCGGCGACAGCGTCAAGTTCAGCGTCGCCGTCAAGAACCAGGGCTCGGCCGACTCCGGTTCGGGGGCACACGCGGTGACGCTGACGGTCCGCGACGCCAAGGGCGACACCGTCAAGACCCTGACGGGCACGGTCGACGGCACGATCGCCGCCGGGCGGACCTCCGCCCCCGTCGACCTGGGCTCGTGGACGGCGGCCAACGGCAAGTACACCGTCCGGACCGTCATCGCCGACGACACCAACGAACTCCCCGTCAAGCGGGCGAACAACACCACCGAGCAGCCCCTCTTCGTCGGCCGCGGCGCCGACATGCCCTACGACATGTACGAGGCCGAGGACGGCACCGTCGGCGGCGGCGCCAAGGTCGTCGGTCCCAACCGCACCGTCGGCGACCTCGCCGGCGAGGCGAGCGGCCGCAAGGCGGTGACCCTCACCGGCACCGGGCAGTACGTCGAGTGGACCACCCGCGCCGCCACCAACACCCTGGTGACCCGCTTCTCGGTCCCCGACGGCACCGACACCAGTCTGAACGTCTACGTCGACGGCCAGTTCCTCAAGGCGATCGACCTGACCTCCCGGTACGCCTGGCTGTACGGGAACGAGACCTCGCCCGGCAACTCGCCCGGCTCCGGCGCGCCCCGGCACATCTACGACGAGGCGAACCTGCTGCTCGGCAAGACCGTGCCGGCCGGCTCGAAGATCCGGCTCCAGAAGGACGCGGCCAACACCTCCACGTACGCCGTCGACTTCATCGACACGGAGGAGGCGGCCGCGACGCCGAACCCGGACCCGGCGGCCTACGCGGTGCCGGAGGGCTTCTCGCACCAGGACGTCCAGAACGCGATCGACAAGGCGCGCATGGACACGACGGGCAAGCTCGTCGGCGTCTATCTCCCGGCGGGCGACTACGAGACCTCCAGCAAGTTCCAGGTCTACGGCAAGGCGCTGAAGATCGTCGGCGCGGGACCGTGGTTCACCCGCTTCCACGCCCCCTCGTCGCAGGAGAACACCGACATCGGCTTCCGGGCCGACGCCACGGCCAAGGGCTCGACGTTCGCCGGGTTCGCCTACTTCGGCAACTACACGTCCCGGATCGACGGCCCGGGCAAGGTGTTCGACTTCGCGGGCGTCTCCGACATCACCATCGACAACGTGTGGGTCGAGCACATGGTGTGCCTCTACTGGGGCGCCAACACCGACAACATGACCATCAAGAACACCCGCATCAGGAACACGTTCGCCGACGGCATCAACATGACGAACGGCTCCACGGACAACCACGTCGTCAACAACGACGCCCGCGCCACGGGCGACGACAGCTTCGCGCTCTTCTCCGCCATCGACGCGGGTGGCGCCGACGAGAAGAACAACGTGTACGAGAACCTGACGTCCACACTCACCTGGCGGGCCGCCGGCATCGCCGTCTACGGGGGCTACGACAACACCTTCCGCAACATCCGCGTCGCCGACACCCTCGTCTACTCCGGCATCACGATCTCGTCGCTGGACTTCGGCTATCCGATGAACGGCTTCGGCACCGGACCCACGACGATCGAGAACGTCTCCCTGGAACGCACCGGCGGCCACTTCTGGGGCTCGCAGGTCTTCCCGGCCATCTGGGCCTTCTCCGCCTCGAAGGTCTTCCAGGGGATCCGCGTCAACGACGTCGACATCGACGATTCCACGTACGGCGGAGTGATGTTCCAGACCAACTACGTAGGAGGCCAGCCGCAGTTCCCGGTGAAGGACACCG
>NZ_WWIA01000767.1 GCF_009870065.1 Streptomyces sp. SID5785
AGCCGCGGCTCCGCCCCATTGCAGGGCGCTTCTGCGCGGCAGTCCGTTCGGCATGACGCCCTCACTTGCGTAGTGAAAGGATTCAGATGGACGAGCGGGAGGCTATGTTCGCCCGTGCGTGCCGTCAAGAAGGTGCACACGATGAGCAGATCGGGGTGCGGAACGGTCGTCGATTGAAACGGGATTGAATCGATCAAGCGTCCCGATGTGTGGAGGGCGAAGAAGCCGAAGCGGTGCGAGCGATGAGTCCGGGCCCCGGATCGGGTCAGCCCTGGCATGCACCAAACCATTCCCGGCCTTCCGGGCCGTGCCGATCAGCAGAGCCCATCAGGAGAGCCGTCAGAAGCACCATCGGCCGAGCAGGCAGCCGAGCAGTCAGCAGAGCTGTCAGCCGAGCAGGCAGCAGCGCAGCCAGCAGGGCCGGTGAGCCGATGACCACGATCCAGGTCGACGACATCGCCCTGGGCATCGAGTCCTTCGGCGGCGAGGGCGACCCGCTCGTCCTCCTCGTGGGCGGGACCACGATGCTCTCCTGGCCCGACACCCTGTGCGCGCGCCTCGCGGCCGGCGGCCGCCGCGTGGTGCGCTACGACCTGCGCGACAGCGGGGCCTCCACGACGAAGGATCCCGAGGCCCTCGGCTACACCCTGCGTGACCTCGCCTCCGATGCGGCCCGGCTCGCCGACGCGCTCGGTGGACGTCCCGCGCACCTCGCGGGGGTCGGCGTCGGCGGGATGGTCGCCCAGGTGGCTGTGCTCGACCGTCCCGACGCGTTCCGCGCGCTCACGCTCGTCGGCACACGCTCCGTCGCCCCCGGGCCGCCCGACGACGACCTGCCCGACCACGACCGGGCCACCATGGGCAGGCTGTTCGCACGCCCGATGCCCGACTGGGCCGACCGCGAGGCCGTCGCCGCCTTCGCCGCCACCGGAGCGGAGATCCTCGGCGACGACCCCGCCGCGGCGCGCGCCCGTGCGCTGCGTGTCTGGGACCGTGCCCCCGACGCGTCGCCCCCGGTGCAGATGGCGAACCACCTGGGCATGGTGTTCTCGCGGCTCGACTGCACCCCGCGCTGGCGTGAACGCCTGCCGGAGATCGGCCTGCCCACGCTCGTCGTCCACGGCCGCCACGACCGGTTCTTCCCTGTCGGCAACGGCGAGGCCCTGGCGCGCGAGATCCCCGGGGCGCGTCTGCTCGTGCTCGAGGAGGCGGCCACGGCGATCCCCGACCGGGCGGCCGAGGAGATCGCCGCGGCGATGCTCGGGCTGGACGGGGACGACGGGCGCTGACCTTCGTCTCGTCGGTGGCCGCGCCCCGCGAGGGGCGCGGCCACCGCGGATCTCAGGCCCGCCGCCCGGTGACCGGAGGCGCCGACACCGCCGTGATGATCAACCCGTGCGCCACCGCCCACCGGCCCGTGAAGGTACGAGGCGCCGCGGAGGCCCCCGGAGCCGGGCCGCCCGGGTGCACGGACGCGTCGAAGTGCCCGCCCTCCGCCCGGAACACCACGTCGACATCCCCGAAGTCGAGAGGCGTCAGGGACAGCGGGTACCAGCACTTGTACACCGCCTCTTTCGCGGAGAAGAGCAGGCGGTCCCAGTGGATCGACGGATCGCCCTCGTGCCGTTCCGCCAACAGGCGCCGTTCGCGCGGCAGCGAGATCGTGGCGAGCGTGCCCTCGCGCAGGGCGGCGTGCGGCTCCGCGTCGATTCCCACGGCGGCGAGCCTGCGCCCGTCCGCCACCACGGCCGCCCGGTATCCGGCGCAGTGGGTCATGCTGCCGACCACCCCGTCCGGCCAGTGAGGTGCGCCTCCCGGCCCCCGGGGCACGGGCGCCGGAGCGTGCCCCAGCCGGGCCAGCGCCTGCCGTGCCAGATGGCGGACGGTGGTGGACTGACGGCGCCGTCCGGGGCCCGCGTGGACGAAGTCCCGCTCCTCCTCGTCCAGGAGCACGGCGCCCGGCAGGTCGCCGAACGCCTCGGCGCAGCACACGTCGCGGGGCAGGAGGGACTCGATCACGCGGGGTGCACCTTCCACACTCTGATCAGGGGTCGACAGCGGCGAACTCTCGGTTCAGGATGTCGTGTTGACCGGTGATCATCCATGGGGAGGGTTACGTTGGGCCAGGAACGATCGGACCTCGTCGCTGTAGTCGGTCTGGCCGGGCGGTTCCCCGGGGCCCCGGACGCCGACGCGTTCTGGAACCTGCTGGAGGCGGGCCGGGACGCCATCGGTCCCGTTCCCGGGGACCGGTGGGACCCGGACGAGGTGGTCGACCCGACGCGCACGATCCAGAGCGTCGGCGGATTCCTGGACGGCGTCGGTGAGTTCGACGCCGAGTTCTTCGGCATCTCACCGCGCGAGGCGCAGGTGATGGACCCTCAGCAACGGCTCGTGCTGGAGGCCGTCTGGCGGTCGCTGGAGGATGCCGGCCGGCCCGCCTCGGACCTGCGGGGCTCGCGGACGGGCGTGTACGTCGGCGGCCTGTGGCACGACTACGAACTGCTCCGCAAGGACACCGGATCCGGCCCGACCCAGCACAGCATCGTCGGGAACTCTCTCGACATCGTCTCCTCCCGGGTGTCCTACGTCCTGGGGCTGAGGGGCCCGAGCCTGACCGTCGAGAGCAGCTGCTCGTCGTCCCTGGTGGCGCTGCACCAGGCGTGCCAGGCGCTGCGCGCGGGCGAGATCGACGGGGCCCTGGTCGGCGGCGCCAATCTCATGCTCACCCCCGAAGTGACCGTGGGACTCACCCACTTCGGCGGTCTCTCGCCCACGGGACGCTGTCACGCGTTCGGCGCCGGAGCCGACGGGTTCGTCCGCGGCGAGGGTGTCGTGGCGGTCTACGTCAAGACCCTCGAGCGTGCGATCCGCGACGGGGACCGGATCCGCGCCGTGATCGTCGCCAGCGCCGTGAACAACGACGGCGGCGGGGACAGCCTCGTCACCCCGAACCCCGCGGCCCAGGAAGCGCTGCTGCGTGACGTGTACGGGCCGGGCCGCGTCCCCCTCGACCAGGTCGCCTACGTCGAGGCCCACGGCACGGGGACGGTACGGGGCGACGCCGCGGAGAGTGCCGCCCTCGGTGCCGTGCTCGGCGCGCCGTGCCCGCAGCGCACGCTGCACATCGGCTCGGTGAAGACCAACATCGGGCATCTCGAACCGGCCGCGGGCCTCGCCGGGCTGGTGAAGGCGGTCCTGGCCCTGGAGCACGGTGTCGTACCGCCGAGCCTGCACGCCGACGAGCTCAGTCCGGCCATCGACTTCGACGGGCTCAACCTCGCGGTGGCCCGGGACGCCCTGCCGCTGAAGCCCGGCAGCCACATCGGCGTCAACTCCTTCGGGTGGGGCGGGACCAACGCGCACGTCGTGCTCGCCGCGGCGCCCGCCGCAGACGCCGCCGGTCCCGACGAGGCACCGCGGCAGGACGCGACGGATCCGTTCCTGCTGCCGCTCAGTGCGCACAGCGAGGCG
>NZ_WWIA01000768.1 GCF_009870065.1 Streptomyces sp. SID5785
CTGCACGATGCGGAAGGCGGCGAGGTCGGCACCGGGCGCGAGCGGGACGGGGTCTCCCTCGGTGCTCACGTCGACGGTGAGCCCGGCGTGGCCCGCCTGCTCGACGAGTTCGGGCAGGCGGTCGAGCCCGGGGGCCGGGGCGCGCGGCGCGTCGCCGGGCGTGCGCAGCGTGTCGAGGACCTGGCGCACCTCGCCGAGCGCTTCCTTGCTGGCGGCCTTGATGGTGGTGAGCGCGGTGCGGGCCTGCTCGGGGTCGCCGTCGAGGAGGGCGAGGCCGACGCCCGCCTGGACGTTGATCACGGAGAGGGAGTGGGCGAGGACGTCGTGGAGTTCGCGGGCCATGCGCAGGCGTTCCTCGTCGGCGCGCCGGCGGGCGGCGCGCTCGCGCTCGGCCCGGGCGTGTTCCCACTGTTCGCGGCGCGCCCGGGCCAGTTCCGCGACGGCGACGACGGCGAGCACCCACGCGAGGATCAGGCCCTCCTGGCCCCAGGACGCGGCCCCGTCGCCGGAGGGCGGCAGGTGCGGGTAGAGCCAGTGCGCGATGACCACGTGCCCGAGCCAGAGCAGTCCGACGGCACCCCACGCGGCCCACCGGCGGCCGGCGACGATCGCGGAGAAGCAGGCGAGCGCCACGGTGAGGAAGACGGGCCCGTACGGATATCCGGCGCCCAGGTAGATCACGGCGCAGACCGCGGTGGCGAAGGCGACGGCGACGGGGTACCGCTGGCGCCCCAGCAGCAGGAGGCCGCCCACGAGCAGCAGCACCCGGGCGAACGCGTCGAGGGCGACGCGTTCGGTCTGGTCGTGGCCGGCGAAGGTCGAGCCGACGAGGACGAAAACGGTGACGAACACCGTGGAGCGCCAGGGCAGGCGCCCGGCGCGCCGGTTCCACCCGGCGGGCCCCTGGTTCCACCAGGCGGGCCCCGGCCGGGTCCAGGGCGGGCCGTACTCGCCGCCGGCGCGCTCGCGTCGTTCGTCCATGCCGCCACGCTAAGGGCCGCGGGCCCCGCACGGCGTCCGCCGGGCGTGGTGAGCACGCCTACTCCCCGCGGAGTACGCGCCGCCGGGTCAGCGGGCGGAGGCCCGTCCGTGCCCGCTCCGGGCCGGCCAGTCCCCTGCCGAGCCCGGGACACGACATGAGGACGTGAGCCGGTGCGCGCCTCGCCGCAGGAGCCTCGGGGCCCCGGACGCCGCACACGCCCCGGTCACCCCGGTCACCCCGGTCGCCCCGGTCACCCCGCACACGCTAGGAGCTGACCGCGTCCCTGTCCTCGCGGTCGAGGCGGGACAGGGCGCGGCCCGCGAGCGGATGCGTACGCACCAGTTCGCCCAGGGTCGTCGCACCGCGGGTGATCTTCGCGAACGCGTTCCACGCCGGGCGGAAGCCCGTGAGCGCCGCGTGCAGCATGCCGGGCCGGCGCTCGAACACCGCCAGCATCCGCTTGCCCACCGCCATCTCGACGCCGAGCCCCGCCTTGATCGCGAACGCGTAGTTCAGCGCCTGCCGACGGGCGTCGACCGCGTCGTGGGACTCGGCGACGCGCACCGCCCACTCGCCCGCGAGCCGCCCCGACCGCAGGGCGAACGAGATGCCCTCACGGGTCCACGGCTCGAGCAGTCCCGCCGCGTCGCCGCAGACCAGGACCCGGCCGCGGGACAGCGGCGAGTCGTCGGCACGGCAGCGGGTCAGGTGCCCGGAGGAGACCGCGGGCTCGAACCCGGCGAGGCCGAGCCGGCCGATGAAGTCCTCCAGGTACCGCTTGGTGGCGGCGCCCTCGCCGCGCGCCGAGATCACGCCGACGGTGAGCGTGTCCCCCTTCGGGAAGACCCAGCCGTAACTGCCGGGGATCGGGCCCCAGTCGATGAGCACGCGGCCGCGCCAGTCCTCCGCGACCGTCTCGGGCACGGGGATCTCCGCCTCCAGGCCGAGGTCGACCTGGTCGAGCTTCACGCCGACGTGTGCTCCTATGCGGCTCGCGCTGCCGTCCGCGCCGACCACGGCGCGCGCCAGGACCGTCTCGCCGTCCTGCAGGACGACCGCGACCGTGCGCCGGTCGGGCACGGCCGAGCCGTGCTGCTCGACCCGGGACACGGTGACGCCCGTGCGCAGTTCGGCGCCGGCCTTCTGCGCGTGCTCGACGAGCTGGGCGTCGAACTCCGGACGGTTGATCAGCCCGAACAGCGTGCTGCGGGAGCGCCGGGTGCGCACGTACCTGCCGTCGAGCGAGAACGTCACCGCGCCGATCCGGTCCTTGAGCGGGAGCTCGAAGCCCGGGGGCAGCGCGTCGCGCGACGGGCCGATGATGCCGCCGCCGCACGTCTTGTACCGCGGCAGCTCGGCCTTCTCCAGGAGCAGCACGCGCCGCCCGGCGACCGCGGCCGCGTACGCCGCGGAGGCTCCCGCGGGTCCCGCACCCAC
>NZ_WWIA01000769.1 GCF_009870065.1 Streptomyces sp. SID5785
ACCGCCGGCTCCGTCGACGACGGCAAGTCCACGCTCGTGGGCCGGCTGCTGCACGACTCGAGGTCCGTCCTCGCCGACCAGCTGGAGGCGGTCGCGCGGGCCTCGTCCGGGGACGCACCCGACCTGGCCCTGCTCACCGACGGCCTGCGCGCCGAACGCGAGCAGGGCATCACGATCGACGTCGCCCACCGCTACTTCGCCACACCGCGCAGGAGGTTCATCCTCGCGGACACCCCGGGGCACGTGCAGTACACCCGGAACATGGTCACCGGCGCCTCGACCGCCGACCTCGCCGTGGTCCTCGTGGACGCCCGCAAGGGCGTCGTCGACCAGACCCGGCGGCACGCCGCCGTGGCCGCGCTGCTGCGCGTCCCGCACCTGGTCCTCGCGGTCAACAAGATGGACCTCGTCGGCCACGACCAGGACCGGTTCGCCGCGATCGTCGACGAGTTCGCGCGGTCGGCCGCCGGGCCCGGGTCCGCGGACCTCACGGCCGTCCCGGTGTCCGCACTCCACGGCGACAATGTGGTGACCCGCGGCGACGGCCCCCTCGACTGGTACACGGGACCGACGCTCCTCGAGCATCTGGAGACCGTCCCGGTGGCGGCGGCACCGGCGGGTGCACCGTCCCGGTTCCCGGTCCAGCACGTCATCCGGCACGGTGGGCGCCGGTACTACGCGGGGCAGCTCGTCTCCGGCACACTGCGGGTCGGCGACCCCGTCGTCGTCCACCCCGGCGGTCGTACGTCCACGATCGAGGCGCTCGACGTTCTCGGCACACCCGCGACCGCCGTCGGCCCGGGCACCTCGCTCACGGTACGGCTCGCCGACGAACTGGACGTGGCCCGCGGAGACCTGCTCGCGACCGGCGCCGAGCCGCCCACCGTCACCCGGCAGGTGCACGCCGACGTCTGCCACCTCGCGGACCGGCCGCTGACCGTGGGCAGCCGCGTGCTGGTGCGGCACACCACCCGCACGGTGCGGGCCGTGGTCGAGGACCTGGCGGGGCGGGACGCACTGCACGCCAACGACCTCGGCCGGATCACCGTGCGCACCGCCGAGCCGCTGACGGTGGACCTCTACGCCGACGTGCGCCGCACCGGGGCGTTCCTGCTCGTCGACCCGGCGGACGGGGCGACCCTCACCGCGGGCATGGTGACCCCGGCCGACGACGCAGGACGCTCATGACGGGCGCCGACGCGGTCCGGCTCACGGGTGTCACGCACACCCTCGGCGGCACCACGGTCCTCGACGGCGTGAACCTGACGCTGGAACGCGGTGCGTTCGTGTGCGTGGTCGGCGGATCGGGCTGCGGCAAGTCGACGCTCCTCAACGTGATCGCCGGGCTCGACACCCCTGTCTCCGGCACGGTGCACGTGCCGGGCGGACGTCCCTCGCTCATGTTCCAGGAACACGCCCTGTTCCCCTGGCTCACGGCGGGCCGGAACATCGAGTTCGCCCTGCGCCGCACCGGCACGCCGAAGAGCGAACTGCGCGCACGGTCGCAGGAGTTGCTGGACCTGGTACGCCTGCCGCAGGCGTACGGGCGCCGCGTCCACGAGCTGTCCGGCGGCATGCGGCAGCGCGTCGCGCTGGCCCGCGCGCTCGCCCGGGGCAGCGACGTCCTGCTGATGGACGAACCGTTCGCGGCGCTCGACGCCGTCACCCGCGACGTCCTCCACGACGAACTGACCCGGGTGTGGACCACGCGCCGTCCGACCGTCCTCTTCGTCACGCACGACGTGCACGAGGCCGTGCGGCTCGGACAGCGCGTCGTCCTGATGGCGGCGCGCCCCGGCCGCATCGCCCACACCTGGGACACCGCGATCCCCTACCCCCGCCACCCGGAGGACCCCGCGGTGACGGCCGCGGCACGGGAGATCACGCGGCGCCTGCACCGGGAGCTCGCGCCCGGACACCGGCACGCGGGTGCGGCCGCGACGGAGGAGGCGGTGTGCGGGACGTCCTGACGACGCTCGCCGGACTCTGGTCGCACGGCACGCTGCTCCCCGCGGTCGGCCACAGCCTGCTGCGCTGCCTGTACGGGTTCGGGGCCTCGGCCCTCGTGGGTGTCCCCCTGGGCGTCCTGCTCACCGTGCGCCCCCGGCCATGGAGCGCCCTGGCCCGGCTCGTCAGACCGGTCCTCTCGGCCCTCCAGTCGCTGCCCGCCGCGGCACTCGTGCCCGTGGCCGTCGTGGGGCTGGGCGAGAGCGAACGGGCCGTCTACGCGGTCCTGCTGCTCGGCGCGGTGCCCTCGATCGCCGTGGGCGTGGCGAACGCCCTCGACCAGGTGCCGCCCCTGCTCACCCGCGCCGCGTGGTCGCTCGGCTCGGGAGGCCTGGACCGCGTCCTCCACGTCCGCGGACCGGCCGCCCTGCCGGGCATCGTCGCCGCCCTCAGGCAGGGCTGGACCTTCGGCTGGCGCGCCCTGATGACGGCGGAACTCGTCACCTCGGTGCCGCTGCCCGGGGTCGGCCGCATCCTCGACGAGGGCAGACAGCAGGACGACCTGGCCCTCGTCCTCGCCGCCGTCGCCGTCATCCTGACGATCGGCGTCGCGGTGGAGTGGCTCCTCTTCGCGCCCGTCGAACGCCGCGTGCTCGCGGTGCGGGGGCTCGCCCCGTGAACCGCTCCCGGCCCCGGCACGCTCCACCGGACGGCGACCGGGGCGGCGTCAGGGCACCAGCCCGTGCCGGTAGGCGAAGACGACCGCCTGGACGCGGTCGCGCAGACCGAGCTTCGTGAGGATGCGGGACACGAAGGTCTTGACGGTCTCGCGGCTGATGACCAGGGCGGCCGCGATCTCGCTGTTCGAGAGACCGTCCGCGATCAGACGCAGGACCTCCCGCTCGCGCGGCGTCAGCGGGAGGTCCTGCGGCGCGCCCGCGGCCGGCCGGATCCGCGCCGCGTACCGGCCCACCAGACGGCGCGTGACCTCGGGGTCGAGGAGCGCCTGACCGTTCGCCACCGTCCGGATCCCGTGCAGCAGCCGGTCGGGCGGCGCGTCCTTGAGCAGGAACCCGCTCGCGCCCGCGCGCAGCGCCTCGTACACGTACTCGTCCAGGTTGAACGTCGTCACCACGAGCACCTTCACGGGGTGCTCGACGCCGGTCCCGGCCAGCAGCCGGGTCGCCTCGATCCCGTCCAGGACCGGCATGCGCACGTCCATCACGACGACGTCGGGCCGCAGTTCGGCCGCGAGGCGCACCGCGGACCGTCCGTCGCCGCACTGGCCCGCGACCTCCAGATCGGGCTGCGCGTCGACGATCGTCGCCAGTCCGGCGCGGATCATCGCCTGGTCGTCGCAGATCAGGACCCTGATCGGGGCGCTCATGAGCCGTTCCCCGCCGGGATCCGGGCGCGGACCACGAACGCGCCGTCCGGTCCGCGGTCCGCGCTGAACTCGCCGCCGAGGACACCGACCCGCTCCCGCAGACCGGCCAGCCCCCGGCCGCTCCCGCCGGCCGACGCGCTCCCCGTGCCGGAACCGTCGGAGTCCACCCGTACCGTGATCGCGCTCTCGCCGTGCGAGACGCGGACCGAGGTCCGGCCGCCGTGGTCGTAGTTGAGCGCGTTGGTCAGCGCCTCCTGCACCACCCGGTAGGCCACGAGGTCCGAGCTGCCGGTCGCCGTGGCGGGC
>NZ_WWIA01000770.1 GCF_009870065.1 Streptomyces sp. SID5785
GGAAGCGCGCCGAGGGGACCGGGGCAGGGGGCTCCGTGGGCGCGGGCGGGACGGCGGCCGGGGGCCCGGTGGGCCGGGGCGGAGTGGCAGGGCGTGGCGGGACGCGCCGGGCTTCCGTGCTCATGCCTCCCCGTTTCGTCAGCCTGCGTGCGCGTCACTCTAACGGGCCCGGGCAGGTCAGCGGGGCATCGGTCGGCGGGCTCGGCCGATCTGCCCGTAACGTCCCTCTACCCCGGGGTAATCAGGTCTGGCAGGCTTCGGACATGACACCGCGCGCCGCCGACCGGGCCCGCTTCGACCGGGCCACCGCACATCTCGACGCTCCCGTCGCGATCGTCGATCTCGACGCCTTCGACGCCAATGCCGACGACCTGGTCCGCCGTGCGGCGGGGAAGCCGGTGCGGGTGGCGAGCAAGTCCGTGCGCTGCCGGACACTGCTCGAACGGGTGCTGGCGCGGGACGGGTTCGCGGGCGTCATGTCGTTCACGCTCGCGGAGTCCGTGTGGCTGGCGCGCTCCGGGATCGAGGACGTGCTGCTCGCCTACCCGTCGGCGGACCGGAGCGGTTTCGCCGAGTTGGCGCACGATCCGAAGCTGGCCGCCGCGGTGACCGTGATGATCGACGATCCGGCGCAGCTGCGGCTGATCGACGCGGCGCGGGACGGGGGGCGCGAGGAGATCCGGGTGTGCCTGGAGCTCGACACGTCGTGGCGGGTGCTGGGCGGCCGGGTGCGCATCGGCGCGCTGCGTTCGCCGCTGCGCACCCCGGAGCAACTGGCCGAGCTGGCCCGGGTGGTGGACCGGCGGCCCGGTTTCCGCCTGGTGGGTCTGATGGCGTACGAGGGACATGTGGCCGGGGTCGGCGACGCGCTGGCGGGCCGCCCGATGCGCTCGCGCGCAATCCGGCTCATGCAGGCGGCGGCGCGCAAGGAGCTGGCGGCGCGCCGCGCCGAGGTGGTGCGGGCGGTGCGCGCGGTGGTGCCGGACCTGGAGTTCGTGAACGGGGGCGGGACGGGCAGCGTCCAGCACACGGCGGCCGAGGACGCGGTCACGGAGATCGCGGCCGGATCGGGTCTGTACGTACCGCGGCTGTTCGACAACTACACGTCGTTCACCGGGCGTCCGGCGGCGCTGTTCGCCCAGCCGGTGGTGCGCCGGCCCGGGGTGGGTGTGGTGACGGTGCTGGGCGGCGGCTATCCGGCGTCGGGTGCGGCGGGCGCGGACCGGCTGCCGGTGCCGTACCTGCCGGAGGGGCTGCGCTACGACCCGCAGGAGGGGCCGGGTGAGGTGCAGACGCCGCTGCTGGGCGCGGCCGCCGACGACCTGCTGATCGGGGACAAGGTGTGGTTCCGGCACGCGAAGGCCGGTGAGCTGTGCGAGCGCTTCGAGATGCTGCACCTGGTGTCCGGGGACCGGGTGACGGAGACCGTGCCGACGTACCGGGGCGAGGGCTACACGTTCCTGTAGCGGAGCTTCGTGTGCCTGCCCTTCGTGTGGCCGCCCGCGCCTACCGGCTCGGGCCGAGGCTGCTGCCCACTCCCCCGCCGCCGCTGCCGCCGACCGGCCGGATGCCCTTGACGATCCTGTCGAGGTCGGTGAGCGGCGGGGACGCGTCGCTGACGTCGAGGGTGCAGCGCACGGCGACCAGCGCCCCGGAGCCGGAGCTCGAGGGGAAGACCACGGACTGCACGTAGCCGCCGGGCCCGGTCTTCGTGGTGACCTTCCAGCGGACGAGGTAGCCGGTGCGTCCGGCGACGGCGACCTGCCGGGCGGCGACGACCTCGTGGCCGGTCATGCCGCCGAAGGGCTCGCCGCCGCCCGGGGTCTTGTCGTAGGACGTGTCGGCGGCCTCCTTGACGTCCTTCTTCGCGAGGACCTCGGGGTCCGTCTCGTCGGTGCTCGTGACGGTGCGCGTGGAGACGGTGCCGCGGCGGCACAGGCCCCAGTCGTCCTCGGGGCAGTCGTAGGTGCCGGGGGTGGTGATGAACGTGTAGTCGTCCGCGACGTTCTCGGCCTTCTGCCAGCCGTCGAGCACGGGCAGCGTGATGCCGTTGAGTTCGTCGGTGACGCGCGAGGGGTCGTCGCTGGGCGAGGCGGCCGGGTGGCTGCTCGTCGGCGCGGAGGACTGGGCCAGCTCGGAGGGCGGTGCGGTGCGGGTCTTGGGGTCCTGTTCGT